>NZ_FUKP01000028.1:0-68576 GCF_900163825.1 Micrococcus lylae
TGACTCTCCTTCAGGACCTACATAACGGCCCTGCCACTAAGTCTGACGCGCGACACCCTGACCCTCACCGACCGACTCAGGATGGTCCACAGGGCGCATCCATCACCACCTCGCCTCCGAGGGACACCGGGTGTGTCTTCGTACCGTGGGACTGTGGCTGCACCGGCTGGGCCTCTCCCGGTTGCAAGATCTGGCGCCCACGGCATCACCGTGGACCGGGTGGTCACGGACAACGGAAGCAGCGACCGGGCTGCGGACTTCACCGCGACGGTGGTCTCGCTCGGAGGCCGGCATCACCGGAACCGGCCCTACACCCCGCGCCATAATGGGAAGGTGGAGAGGTGCAACCGGCTGATGGTCGATGAGGTCCTCTACGCCCGCCCCTACAAGTCAGAACAGGCTCGCCGTGAGGCCCTGGCGGTGTGGGTGAATCGCTACAACTACCATCTGCCTCATACCTCCTGTGGGGACGCCCCGCTGACCTCGTTGACCCCGGCCCGAGTCAACAACGTCATGACGTCCTACAACTGGTGTGTGATGTCTAGGATATAGGATCCTGGTGTGGAGCCCAGGTCAGTCTCGGGGTCGGGGTCCAAGATGAGGGCGGGCGCACCTGAGAGAACCAGTGTCATTGCCCCAAAAATCACAAGCAAGATCACTAGAATCCAAAGTATTAACCGCCTGTTTCCCCTGTTTCGTCCCGTTGAGTTCATGGCGTTTATTATGCCACACCTTAGAAAGGGTGTCCAGATGCGCATTGCATTAAGATTGGATTATGGCGCAGCAGTTTTTGGGTGCACTGCACTCGTCGCATCGCTTGCAGTGCCAGCAAGCGCCTTGGATCTGAAACCAGATTCAGTTGATGCACTAAATCAAGTTTCGGATTCACTCATTGAAGAAAAGTACGACCTATTGGGGCAAGCTGTAAATATTGATGTCAGTGACATTAGCGCAGACGACAAAATCTTATTCCAGAGTGAGGGGTCGGCGGTAACTGTGCCGTCGTCTCCAAGCGGTCCCGTGCAGATCAGTGCAGAGGGGGGCGAATATATCGAAATCTATCGACCCTTTGGCTCGGGCGCAGAAGATGCCGTCGGAATTTCCCCAGGGGTAGTCGAGAATTATGGCGAAGAGTTCACGACTGTGACATCGATTCGAGGTGGCAGTGATGTTCAAATGGCCACCATTATCCATAATGCAGATTCTCCGGAAATATATGAGTATGGCCTCGGTCTCCCTGAGGGGGCAATTGCCTTCAGGGTGCGCGGAGGGGTCCTTATTGAAGATCTTGAAGGCGACCTAATTGGAGGGTTCACTCCCCCCTGGGCGGTGGACGCGAAAGGCGATCCTGTGCCCACATCGTACGAGCTCGATGGGTCAACTCTCGTGCAGCGGATTGATCATGCAGATGTAGAGGGGATTAAATATCCAGTCGTAGCAGACCCTGCATACAGCCGAGGAATGATTAAGGAGGTAAAGCATGAGCGGTGGGCAAATGGTGGATGGGAGTTGCGACTCACTGTCACTGCCCTGGCGCGTTGGTATCAGCCCTTCAACCCTCGTTACGTCTACAGTGAGGGTCTCAAGGACTTGCGGGAGTATCACCCGCGTTCCATGGCGAAAGATACAATGGCCCAGCAGTGGGACTGTCACGTCACGGGATTGCCGGGGACGATAAATATCGATCTTGAAAGCTACCGAAAGAGCTGGCCGGGGTGGCGCTCGGGAATTCTCGGCGCGGTGCTCAGTGGCAACCCTGCTCGAGCCTGCAACTGGTAAGGCTAAAGCGTCTATATCCACCCAGAACGGACCGCAGACCCAGGGCGTCTCGGTTGGTCCGCCAATCTCAGCGGAACAGATGGTCGCGGTACTGCGCGGCGTCTTGGGCTCGTACCCGCATACCGAACAGCTTGGCAGCGCGCCCGACGTCAACCCACACGGGCGTCAAGATCACGGGCCAGCACCCGGCCCCTCCAACCGGGTGTACGGGGTTTCCATAACAGCCACCGGCTCCGCGGTGCGGACTGGCCCATGCTCGACGTGCAGGTCGTTGATGTCGATCCCGATGATGACGGTGTCTGGCCTACGCAGGGCAGTCTGGGTGTCGGCAGGCTCGGCCTGCTCCTTCAGGGGTGAGGCCTGGGAACCTGCTCCTGCAGGGTGAGGCCTGGGAACGCCAGGTTCTAGATCCGGTGCCCGTCGGCATATCCGTTGGTCCTGCCCGAGTCAACAACGTCATGACCTCCTACACCTAGCCAGCACGACGACGGCGCACGCCCCGCCCGTCTGCCGTCTCACCACACGGTCGTCCGCAGGGCGGACAGGGCAGCAGGTTCCTAGACTGGCGCCATGGACACCACCACAGACACCCCGCACCCGTACGCCGGCCGTCCGGTGGATCTGCCGGACCTGGCCGCCGGCCCGAACGTGGCTGAGCTCACGGCGACCCTGCTGGACGCCTACTCGGTCTCCGACTGGGAGACGCCGCTGGCCGACGCCGTCGAGCAGGCGCTGCGTGCCCTGCCCCGGCTGGAGACGACGCGCATCGGCGACTGTGTGGTCGCCCGCACGGATCTGGGACTGCCGCAGCGTGTGATCCTGGCCGGTCACCTGGACACCGTGCCGCTGCCGACCGTGGAGGGCTCGCGCGGCACCGTCCCGTCGGTCTGGGACGGGGACGTCCTCTACGGCCGCGGCGCTGTGGACATGAAGTCGGGTGTTGCCGTGCAGCTGGCCCTGGCGGGCCTCGTCGGCGCGGCGGACGGGCCGGCTCCGGCCTATGACGTCACCTGGGTGTTCTACGACCATGAGGAGGTCGACGCGATGCGCTCCGGCCTGGCCCGTGTGGCGCGTGAGGCCCCAGAGCTGCTCGAGGCCGACTTCGCTGTGCTCCTCGAGCCCACCGACGGAGTCGTCGAGGGCGGCTGCAACGGCACCAACCGGTACCGGGTCACCTTCCGCGGCGTCGCCGCCCACTCGGGCCGCGCCTGGCGCGGCCACAACGCCATCCACGACGCCGGGCAGCTGCTCACGGCGCTGACGGACTACGAGCCTGCCACGATCACCGTGGAGGGCCTGGAGTACCGGGAGGGCCTGAACGCGATCCGCGTGACCGGCGGCGTAGCCGGCAACGTCATCCCGGACGCCTGCACGGTGGAGGTCAACTACCGCTTCGCCCCGGACAAGACCCTGGAGCAGGCCCATGCCCACGTCCGTGAGGTCTTCGAGGCCGCCGGGGTGGACTGGGACGGGCAGGTCGAGGTCACGGACGCCTCACCGGCGGCCCGCCCCGGGCTGGACCGGGCCGCGGCGGCGAGCTTCGTGGCCGCGGTCGGCGGCGAGCCGAAGCCCAAGTACGGGTGGACGGACGTGGCCCGCTTCTCCGAGCTCGGCGTGCCCGCCGTGAACTTCGGCCCCGGAGACGCCCTGCTCGCCCACACGGACGACGAGCACGTCGGACGCGGGCAGGTGCACGCCTGCCTGCAGGCGCTGCGCGCCTGGCTGCTGGCCGGCTGAGCGGCCGAGCATCGCCGTTGGCGGCCCCGAGGCGACCCGGAGCCGATCCAGAGGCGACCCGGAGGCGATCCGGAGGCGATCCGGAGGCGATCCGGAGGCGACGGCGCCCTCACCTCCGTCCGAGAGGTGCCGGCGCCGTCGTCGTCCACCGCCCGGGCGGGCCGGCTCAGACCTTCACGGCCGAGGAGCCGGCACGCGGCTTGGTGCGGCCGGCGGTCTTGGACGAGAGCTTCGTGGACAGCAGGGTGGCCAGCCACGTGAGCAGGACGTTGATCACGATGAACACCACGGCGGCGACCACCAGGGTCTGCAGGATGTTGCCCTGGCCGGAGCCGAGCTGACGCGCGTACTGCAGCAGCTCGTAGAAGCCGATCAGGTAGCCGAGGGCGGAGTCCTTGAGGATCACCACGAACTGGCTGAGCAGGGACGGCAGCATCGCCACGAGGGCCTGCGGGACCTCCACAAGGCGCAGGGACTGGTTCGGTGTCATGCCGATCGCCGCGGCCGCCTCGCGCTGCCCCTTCGGCAGGGACTTCACGCCGGAGCGCACGAGCTCGGCGATCACCGCGCCGTTGTACAGCGTCAGCCCGACGATCACCGCGAAGTACGGGCCGTCCGCCGAGGGGACCACGCCGGCGCGGCCGAGCATGGCGAACACCTGATAGAAGAACACCATCATCAGCAGCACGGGCACGGCGCGGAGGAACTCCACGACCACGCCCGAGACGGCGCGGATCGGCGCGTAGGGCGCCAGACGGAGGAAGCCGAACACCAGGCCGAAGAGCACCGAGGTGACCACCGCGATCGCCGCGGACTGGAGCGTGAACTGCAGTCCCGGCAGGTAGTAGTTGGACCAGGCGTTGCCGTTGACGGCGCTGATCCAGCGCGAGGGCTCGAGCTGGCCGCGCTCGTTCAGCATGCCCAACACGATCCAGGCGACGATCGCCACGCCGATCAGCGCGACGACGTTGACGATCAACACGTTCCGGCGGGCCTTGGGCCCCGGCGCGTCGAAGAGGACGGACCGGGCGCTCATCGTGCCACCGCCAGACGGTCGGAGGCCCACGTGGTCAGCAGGCCGATGGGGATGACGATCAGGCAGAAGCCGACGGCGAAGGTCATGAAGATCGCCACCATGACGTCCGGCCGGAACTCGATCATCGTCTTCATCAGGACGGAGGCCTCGGCCACGGAGGCCGCGGCGGCGACGGTCGTGTTCTTGGTCAGCGCGATCAGGGTGTTGCCGATCGGCGTGATCGCGCCGCGCAGGGCCTGCGGGAGGATCACGAGGCGGGCGGCGGGCAAAAAGCCCAGGCCGATCGCCCGGGCGGCCTCGGCCTGCCCCTGCGGGACCGTGTTCACGCCGGAGCGGATCGCCTCGCACATGAACGCCGCGTGGTACAGCGAGAGCGAGATGACCGCGAAGATGAAGAAGTTCAGCGTGAAGTCGTCCGCGAACGTGATCTTCAGCTGCCCCCAGACGGCGAGCACGCCGATGAGCATGATGATCGTCAGCGGAGTGTTGCGGACGAGGTGCACGTAGGCGGTGCCGACGGCGCGCAGCGAGGCGACCGGCGAGATCCGGAACAGTGCCAGGACGACGCCGAGGACGAACGAGCCGATCGCCGCGAGGACGGTCAGCTTGATGTTCATCCAGAACGCGACCGGGATCTGCGAGCCGTACTGCTCGAAGAGGGTGGTCAGGGATTCCATGGGCCTTCCCAGGGGTGAGACAGGGGCGGACCGGACGGGCCGGCGGGTCCGTGCAGGACGCCGCCGACCCGGTCGGCTCCGTGTTGGTGGGTGGTCACCGGTGGTGGGCGATCACCGACGGCAGGATCAGTCGCAGGACTCGAACTCGGCGTCCGCGCCGGAGTTGAGCTCGTCGTCGGCCTCGTAGCCGGTGCCCTCGGTGTTGGACTTGAGCGCCTCCTCCCAGGCGCCCTCGTCCTTCATCTTCTGGATGGCGTCGTTGATCTGCTGGCAGGTGTCGTTGTCCTTGTTCAGGCCCACGCCGTAGCGCTCGACCGAGAACGGGTCGCCGACCACCTTGAACTTGCCCTTGTTGGCCTCGGTTCCCGCCAGGCCGGCGAGGATGATGTCGTCGGTGGTGACGGCGTCCACCTGGCCGGACTCGAGGTAGGTCACGCACTCGGCGTAGCCGCCCTGCTCCACGAGGTTCACGCCCTGGGAGTACTCGTCCTTGATCTTCTGCGCGGAGGTCGAGCCGGTGACCGAGCACAGGTTCTTGCCGTCCAGGGAGTCCGGGCCGGTGATCTCCTCCTCGTCCGCTCGGACCAGCAGGTCCTGGCCGGCCACGAAGTACGGACCGGCGAAGGCCACGCGCTCCTTGCGCTCGTCGGTGATGGAGTAGGTCGCGAAGATCATGTCGACCTCACCGTTCTCCAACGCGTTCTCGCGGTTGGCGGACGGGGTCTGGACCCAGGTGATGTCCGCCTCGTCCACGCCCATCTCCTTGGCGACGAACCTGGCGACCTCCACGTCGAAGCCGGTCGGGTCGTTGGAGCCCTCACGGAAGCCGAGGCCCGGCTGGTCGAACTTGATGCCGATGGTCAGCGACTCGCCGGAGCCGCCCTTCTTGGAGCCGTCGGCGGAGGAGCTCTCCTCGCTGCTCTCGGTGGCGGAGGGGGAGCAGGCGGACAGGGACAGTGCGGCCGCGGCGGCGACGGCGGTCAGGGAGAGGAACTTCTTGCGGGCCATGGTGGCCTCCTTGGGTGTCAGGTGCGGTGGTGTGGGGGTCGGGCCGGTGCCGGGTGCTCCGGTCAGTGGGTCAGGATCTTGCCGAGGAAGTCGCGGGCGCGGTCGTGCTGCGGGTTCGTGAAGAAGGACTCCGGGTCCGTGTCCTCGAGGATGGCGCCGTCGGCCATGAAGATCACGCGGTCGCCGGCCTTGCGTGCGAAGCCCATCTCATGGGTGACGACGACCATGGTCATGCCCTCCGTGGCGAGGCCGACCATCACGTCCAGCACCTCCTGGACCATCTCGGGGTCCAGGGCGGAGGTCGGCTCGTCGAAGAGCAGGGCCTTCGGCTCCATGGCGAGGGCGCGGGCGATGGCCACGCGCTGCTGCTGGCCGCCCGAGAGCTGGGCCGGCAGCTTCTTCGCCTGGTGGGCGACGCCGACCCGCTCGAGCAGCTCCATGGCGTGGGCCTCGGCGGCGGCCTTCTTCTTCCCCTTGACGCGGATGGGGCCGAGGGTCACGTTGTCGAGGATCGACTTGTGGGCGAAGAGGTTGAAGGACTGGAACACCATGCCGACCTCGGCGCGCAGGCGGGCCAGCTCGCGACCCTCCGCCGGGAGCGGCTTCCCGTCGATCAGGATGCGGCCGCCGTCGTCGATCGTCTCGAGGCGGTTGATGGTGCGGCACAGGGTGGACTTGCCGGAGCCCGAGGGGCCGAGCACGATCGCTACCTGCCCGCGCGGGATCGTCAGGTCGATGTCCTTGAGCGCGTGGAAGTCGCCGAAGTGCTTGTTGACGCCCTGCAGTTGGATGAGGGCGTCGGTCTCCGCGGCGGCGGAGGCCTCAGGTGTGCGCTGCGTCATAGTCGGGGAATATACCGAACGCCCGCAGGTTCTGCGCAGACCGACATCCGCGCCGAGGCCCGATCGTCACGGTGCGCCGATAGGCTGGCGTCATGGCTGAGAACGACGACGTCCGCCGCCGGTGCCTCCGGCGCGGACCGCAGACCCTGCGGGGCGAGGCCGCCCGCCGGCCGACCTTCGACCAGATGCTGCTGGACACGCGCCGCCACGACGCCGCGGTGCCGCCGGCGGAGCAGGTCCACTCCACTGCCACGGACGCCTGGCGCGTGCTGCGCATCCAGTCCGAGTTCGTGGAGGGCTTCGGCACCCTGGCCGAGCTCGGCCCGGCCGTCTCCGTGTTCGGCTCCGCCCGCACCGGCGAGGGCACCGCGGAGTACGAGCTGGCCCGGGCGGTCGGCCGGGAGCTCGTCGCCGCCGGGTATGCGGTGATCACCGGCGGTGGCCCGGGCGCGATGACGGCTGCCAACCGCGGCGCCACCGAGGCCGAGGGGACCTCCGTCGGCCTCGGCATCGAGCTGCCCCACGAGCAGGGCATGAACGAGTGGGTCGGCATCGGGATCGACTTCCGCTACTTCTTCGCGCGGAAGGTCATGTTCGTGAAGTACGCCCAGGGGTTCATCGTGGTCCCCGGAGGCATGGGCACCCTGGACGAGCTGTTCGAGGCGCTCACTCTGGTGCAGACCGGCACCGTCACCCGCTTTCCGATCGTCCTGGTGGGCCGAGAGTTCTGGGGTCCGCTCGTGGACTGGCTGCGAGACACGCTCGCCGCCCGCGGGATGATCTCGCCCGAGGACCTGGACCTCGTGTCGGTCGTGGACACCGCGCAGGAGGCGGTCGCGGCCGTGCGCGCCGTGGCCCAGGAGGAGCGGGCATGATGCTCCCGGTCTGGCTGACCCTGCTGGCCGCGGTGGCCGTGGTCGTCGCGGTCCTGGTGGCCGTGCTGGCCGGACGGTTCACCGCCCCGCTGCAGGACCCCCGTGACGGTGCTCCGGCGGCCCCGGTGCTGCTGCCGGACGAGCCCACGGCGGACGACGTGGACCACGTCCGCTTCGCGCACTCGGTGCCCGGCTACCACCGCGGGCAGGTGGACGCGACCGTCGCCCGCCTGCAGGAGGCGCTGCGCCGGAGCGAGGAGCGCATCGCGGTGCTGGAAGCGGACGGAGCAGGTCCGGTTAGCACCAACGAGGAGAATCCTGGATAATGAACGTGTGACGGGCGACTCGCCGACAGGCGGCGAGCACGGGCCCGAGACGTCGCAGCCCTGCACCGGGCGGTCGTCGTCCTGAGCCGACCAGCAAGAAGGGAAGTCGCAATGGCCGCCATGAAGCCTCGTACGGGGGATGGCCCCATGGAAGTGACCAAGGAGGGCCGCAGCCTCATCATGCGAGTTCCGATCGACGGCGGTGGCCGCCTGGTCCTGGAGCTCAACAACGAGGAGGCCGCAGAGCTCAAGGAGTGCCTGGTGGGAGTCACCGAGGCCTGAGCCCCTTCGTCTGCACTTCAGACAGCGCGAGCCCCCGCCTTTCGACCGCACGGTCGAAAGGCGGGGGCTCGCTCGTGCCCGGATCGCCGCGGCCGGGACCGATCCCAGGCTGTGGCAGGCCGGACCGGGGCCGCGTCACGGTCGTCAGCGGCGCACCGCCAGCAGCACGCCGGTGCCCGTGGTGACCAACGCCGAGTTCCAGGCCTCGTCCTCGCGGAGGGCGCGCTCGACCTGGCGGGCGGTGACGGTGGCCGGTTCACGGACGGCCGGCTTGGGGACGCGGTCGTGGTCGAGTGCGTCGACGATCACCAGCAGGCCGCCACGGCGCAGCATGCGGCCGGCCTGGTCGACGTCGAAGGGCAGGGAAGCCGGGTCGCCGTCGAGGACGACCATGTCGTAGGAGCCACTGCTGAGGCGGGGGAGGACCGTCCGGGACCGGCCGGTGATCATGCGGGTGCGCTGGCTGGGCAGGCGCGCCTCGCTGAAGGCCTCGCGGGCGGCGCGCTGCGCGTCGCCGTCGGCGTCGAGCGTGGTGAGCACGGCGTTCGCGGGAAGACCCGCCATCAGGGCGAGGCCGGAGACGCCGGCGCCGGTGCCGACCTCCACCACTGCGGACGCGGAGCGCGTGGCGGCGAGCACGGTGAGCAGCGCCGAGGTGCCCGGGGTGACCGCCCGCAGGCCGAGCTCGGCCGAGCGCTCACGGGCACGCTCCACGACCTCGCCCTCGACGGGGCGGGACTCGGCATAGGCCCAGGAGGCGTGCTTGTCCGAGGGCTGGGGGCTGACGGCCTTCATGCTCACGTGTGCTGCTTCCTTCCGCGCTGGGCCCGGACCGGGCCACCGGCCCAGTGTACGGTTCCCGGCGCGTCGCGTCCCGGCCCTCGTGGCCGCGGGGTCTCGGGACCTTGGCGGCTCGGGTTCAGCCTTCTCCCAGTAGCGGCGACGAGAATGGCAGGCACAGCGGGACGGCTCCGCACGACCGCCGTTCCGGACCGATCCAGGGAAGGAGGCGCTCGGACCGATGGCCCGCCATCCCCTGGGGCGCCTCGACGGATATCTTGAGGGCACCCTGAGCGGTCGTCGCCGTCGGCGCGTCGCCTCCCATCTTCAGTCGTGTCCCTACTGCACCGACGCCGTTCGCGAGCGCGCCCGCGTGCTGGCCGCCGCCCGCCGCGTCGAACGCGACCACGCCCACGGCGTCACACCCGCCTCCCACGGCGTCACGCCCGCCGGCCATGGATCCACGGCCGCCGATCTCGCCGCCGGTGCGACGCACCGCCAGAGCGTCGCCATGGCCGCCCAGGGCGTCTCGGGTCGGTTCGTGGTCGCAGGGCTCGGCGTCCTCGTCCTCGCCGCCGGCGCCCTGGCGGCCGTCTGGGTCGCCGGAGACCCGTCCGACGCGGCGTCGAGCCCCGACCTGGCGGACGCCCGCAGCATCGTCGCCGACGCCGAGTCCGAGGCGGACCCGGCCGCCTCCGCCGAGTCCGCAGGGGCTGCCTCGGCCGCGGTGGCGGCGGAGAACGGGGCGGCGATCCGCGCCCTGCGCCGCCAGGGCTGGGCGGTCCCGTCGCTGCAGACGGTCGGCCTGCGCCCCCACGGCCTGGAGGTCGCCAGCGACCAGGACGTGGTGGAGGTGTCCGTGGACTGGTCGGACGAGGAGCGCTCGGTGCACGTGCGCGAGTGCCGCAGTGCGGGCGAGTCTGCGGTCCCGGCCGCGTGCCCGGGCCAGGACAGCGCCCCGGCGGCCACCGAGGGCACCCTCCCGGTGGGGGTCACCTACCACGTGACCGCGGACGACGGCACGGACACCTGGACGGCGGTCCTGCCGGTGGGCCAGGCGCGGTATGTGGTCACCTCGGACATGCCGCGCGAGCGCGTGGAGCAGCTGCTGTCCATGATGGTCCTGTCCGAGCGTTCGAGCGTGGCGGACGACCTGGGCGACCCGGACGAGATCACCGACCGTCTCGAACGCGGCATCGATCGCCTGTTCGGCTCGATGGGACTGTCCACCGGCGTGGCCCGGGGGCCGGGCCTCTAGTAGAGTCAGAGCCTGTGAACATCGGTATCAACGGTGGCGAGTTCATCGTCCTCGTCCTCATCGCCCTTCTTGTGCTGGGTCCTGAGCGACTGCCCGAGTACACGAGGAAGTTCACGGACTGGCTCCGCTCCATGAAGGTCATGGCCGAAGGGGCGAAGGAGCAGTTCAAGGAGGAGACCGGCCAGGACTTCGACGAGATCGAGTGGCGCAAGTACGACCCGCGCCAGTACGACCCGCGCCGCATGATCCGGGAGGCACTGCGCGAGCCCGTCGACTCCACCCGCGACACCGCCCGCAACGGCGTCCGGGCCGAGGACCTGCACGGCGGCCTGAGCCGTCAGGACATCCAGGACATGGACCCGCGGACGATCTTCCGCGCCTCAGGCGGCGGCTCGACCGCCGCCTCCGCGGCCACCGCAGAGACTGCGGCTCCCGCGGCCACCGCCGGGACCGCCGCATCCGGCGCCCCAGCAGCCGGGGGAGCGGCCGCCGTCGCCGCCGGAGGTGCCGCCGCCGCGCTCATGGGCTCCGGCCGTGCCGAGGCCGCGATGGCACAGGAGGCCCCCGCCGCGCACCCGGACACCGAGCCGGATCCGCTGGACCTGCTCGGCAAGGCGCCCGCCCCGTTCGACGTGGACGCCACCTGACCCTCCTGTCGTCCTTCCCGACGACGGCCGGGCACGCCGCGGTCAGCGCGGGGACAGCGGCAGTCCGACGCCGCGCAGGCTGCGCGGGCGGACGGCCAGGCGTGCGGCGACCTGCTCCAGCGCCTGCGCCGCGGGGGAGGCGGCGGTGTCTGTGAGGACCACGGGCACGCCGTCGTCGCCGCCGGTGCGGACGGCCGGCTCGAGCGGGACGGTGCCCAGCAGCGGCACCTCGGCCCCGAGGGTCTGGGACAGGCGGTCGGCGACCTCCTGGCCGCCCCCGGCGCCGAAGACCTCCATCACGGTGCCGTCCGGCAGGGTCATGGGGCCCATGTTCTCCACCACGCCGGCCACGCGCTGGCCGGTCTGCTTCGCCAGCTGGCCGGCACGGGCGGCGACCTGGGCGGCGGCGTGCTGCGGGGTCGTGACCACGAGCAGCTCGGAGGTCGGCAGCAGCTGGGCGGCGGAGATCGCGATGTCCCCGGTGCCGGGCGGCAGGTCGATCAGCAGGACGTCCAGGTCGCCCCAGTAGACGTCGGTGACGAACTGCTCCAGGGCGCGGTGCAGCATGGGGCCGCGCCAGGCCACCGGTCGGTCCTCGTCCAGGAACATGCCGATCGAGATGACCTTCACCCCGTGCGCGACCGGAGGCAGGATCATGTCCTCCACGCGGGTCGGGGAGGCGTGGGTGCCGAGCAGGCCGGGGATCGAGAAGCCGTGGACGTCCGCGTCGATCAGTCCCACGGACAGCCCACGCCGGGCCAGCGCGACCGCGAGGTTGGCGGTGACGGTGGACTTGCCCACGCCGCCCTTGCCGGAGGCGACGCCGACCACCCGGGTGAGCGTGCCCTCCCCGAAGGGATTGGCCGGCCGGGAGCCGCGCAGTCGCTCCTGCAGGTCGCGACGCTGCTCGGGGGTCATCACCTCGAGCCTCACCTCGCCTTCCACGCAGCCGTCCAGGCCCTCGACGGCGGCCCGGGCGTCCGCCTCGAGCGTGCCCTTCAGCGGGCAGCCGGCGATCGTGAGGCGCAGCACGACCTCGAGCCGGCCCGGGGAGGACTCCCTGACGGAGGCGACCATGCCGAGCTCGGTGACCGGACGGCGGATCTCCGGGTCCTGCACCGCCGCCAGGGCGACGAGAGCGGCGGACTCCAGAGCCGTCGTCGGGGTGGAGGTGACGATCTCGGGGGCGCTCATGCCTGCGGTCCCTCCTGGGGGCGCTCGGCGGCTGCCTCGGCGGCCTCCTCGGCGGCCAGGAGCGCCAGCGTGGTGGTGGAGGTGTCCTCCGCGTCGGCGGGTCGAGTCCCGCGCTTCTTCTTGCCGGACTTCGTGGCCGAGCCCTTCTTGGTGGCCTTCCTGTCCCGGTCCGCGGAGCGGGCCTCGAGGAGGTCGTTGCGGATCTCGTTGCGGATCTCCTCGCGCAGGGACTCGCGGAGCTGTTCGACGACGTCGTCGGACAGGCTGCGCATCTCGGAGCGCACGAAGTCACGGGTGGAGACGTCCTGCAGGGCCAGGCGCAGGCCCGCGATCTCGCGGGTGAGGTACTCGGTGTCCGCCAGGTTGCGCTCGGCGCGGTCGCGGTCCTCGCGCAGGGCCACCTTGTCACGGTCGTCCTGGCGGTTCTGGGCGAGCAGCAGCAGCGGGGCGGCATAGGAGGCCTGCAGCGAGAGCATCAGGGTCAGGGCGGTGAAGCCGATCGCGGCGTCGTCGAAGCGCAGGGACTCCGGACCCCAGGTGTTCCAGCCGAGCCAGAGGGCACAGAACAGCGTCATCCAGAGCAGGAACTGCGGCGTGCCCATGAAGCGGGCGAAGCCCTCGGTGGCCTCGCCGAAGGCGTCCGGGTTCGGGGAGAGGCGGGGCAGGCGGCGGCGGCGCGCGCTGAGCGGGGTGTCCAGTCCGGACTGGCGGGTGCGCGGGTCGTTCGCGTTCTCGGCCATGGGCGCTCCTTACTGCGTGCTCGTCGTCGGGTTCGGCAGGTCCTCGGGGTCCATGGCGCGCCAGTCCTCCGGGAGGATGTGGTCCAGCACGTCGTCCACGGTCACGGCGCCGACGACGCGCTGCTGCTCGTTCACCACGGGGATGCAGGTGAGGTTGTAGGTCGCCAGCTCGCGGGTCACATGGGCGATCGGGGCGAGGTCGGAGACCGGCTCGAGGTCCTTGTCCAGGATGTTGCCCAGCGGCTCCGGCGGCGGGTAGCGCAGCAGCTGCTGGAAGTGCACGGCGCCGAGGTAGCGGCCGGTGGGGGTCTCCAGCGGGGGGCGGACCACCAGCACGAGGGAGGCGCGGGCCGCGGAGATCTCCTGCTGGCGGATGGTCGCCATGGCCTCGGCCACGGTGTCCTCCGGGGCCATGATCACCGGCACCGGGGTCATGACGGAGCCGGCGGTGTCCTCCTCGTACTCCAGGAGGCGGCGCACGTCGTCCGCGTCCTCGGGCTCCATCAGCTCGAGCAGCAGCTCCTGCTGGCTGTCCGGCAGCTCGTGGAGCAGGTCGGCGGCGTCGTCCGGGTCCATCTCCTCCAGCACGTCCGCGGCGCGCTCGATGTCCAGGTGGGAGAGGATCTGCACCTGGTCGTCGTCCGGGAGCTCCTGGAGGACGTCCGCGAGGCGCTCGTCCTGCAGCTCGGAGGCGACCTCCACGCGGCGCTTGGCCGGCATGTCATGGATCATGTCCGCCAGGTCGGCGGGCTTGAGGTCCTCATGGTGGGCCACGAAGCTGGTGGCGCCCTGCGGCTCGGCGCCGGAGGTCCAGCGGGCCTCGTTCCAGGCGATGAGCCGGTGCTCGCCGCGGGGGCGGCCGAAGGTGCTGCGCCCGGCGTCCTTGCGGACGTACAGCTCGGTCATCAGCCAGTCGCCGTTGCGCTGCTGCTCCAGTCCGGCGTCCTCGAGGACGACCTCACCCTCCCCGTCCAGCAGCGTCATGCGGCGGTCGAAGAGGTCGGCGGCCACGGTCTGCTCGGCGCCGCGGCGGGAGAACCGGCGCAGGTTGATCAGGCCGGTGGTGATGATCTGCCCGGAGTCCATGGACGTCACGCGGGTCATCGGCACGAACACGCGTTTCTTGCCGGGGACCTCGATCACCAGGCCGATCGCCAGCGGTGCGTTGCGCAGCCCGCGGTCGAGCACCACGACGTCCCGCAGGCGGCCGAGGCGGTCGCCGAGCGGGTCGAACACGTCCAGGCCCAGCAGCCGGGCCACGAAGATCTTGGAGGAGCTCACCGGTCCAGCCTAGTCGTCCGGTGCGTGCCGTCCCAGATCGGCCCTGGGCGTACAGGGCCGCGCCGACCCGTCCGTGTGCGGGCCGACACGGCAGAATGGGCACATGTCCTTCATGATGTCCGGACCGAACGCCTCCCGTGACGACGGCCTGCCCCGCGGCGAGCTCGTCTCCACCCACACCACCCGCGCGGCCGCCCAGGAGCAGCTGGAGAAGCTGGTCCAGGGAGACGTCCCGCCCACCGCGGTGACGATCGTGGGCAAGGACCTGCGTGTGGTCGAGCGGGTGCGCGGCCGGATGTCCTATCCGCAGGTGGCGCTGTCCGCGGGCCTGCGCGGACTGCTCTTCGGCTCGCTCATCGGCCTGTTCATGTACCTGATCGCTCCCCAGGGCGGCGCGCAGCAGATCCTGTTCTCCGCGCTGCTCGGCGTGGGCCTGTGGATGATCCTCGGCGTGATCGCGTTCGCGATGCGCAAGGACAGCAACGGCTTCGCCTCCACCCAGCAGGTCGTCCCGGCCGCCTATGACGTGGTGGTCGCCTTCGAGCACGCCGGCCGCGCCCGCGGCGTCCTGAACGCCGGGACCGGTCAGGCCGTGCCCGCCGCGGTCCAGCCGGGTCCGCAGGGCCAGTCGGCCCAGCAGGGTCAGCAGGGCGTCCCGACGACGGCACCGGCCTCCGCCCCGCAGGGCGCCTCCGGTCCGGACGGGTCCGAGCAGGTCCCCGCGCCGCAGGGGCCGCAGCCGGGCCAGACCCCGCATGAGGGCCAGGGCGGCCAGGGCGGCCAGGCCGGTCACGTGCAGCAGGACGGGGCGCCGCAGGCGCAGAGGCCGGCCGAGGGGCCGCAGACCCAGGACGGGCAGCAGGCCCAGCCGGCGCAGCCGGCGCAGGACGGACAGCAGGCCGACGGCTCCGCCTCCGCCGACGGTGCCCCGCAGGGTCTGGACAGGACCTACGGCCTGCGCCTGTCCCAGGAGGAGGTGGACCGGATCATCGCCGCCCGCGGCGGCACCCCCGGACAGCAGCCGCCCGAGCCGCCGCAGGGAGGCTCCGGCCGCTGACCCGACCGGCCCGGACATGACCTGACCGGCCCGGACATGACCTGGCCGACCCGGACATGACTCGGCCCCGCACCCGCCGGAAGCGATTCTCGGCACGGTGCGGGGCCGTCGTCGTGATGCTGGGCGTCAGTGCTGCTGGAGGCCCTTCATCCAGGCCTCGACCTCGTCCGGGGTGCGCGGCAGCGCGGCGGAGAGGTTCTCCGCGCCGTCCTCGGTGACGAGGATGTCGTCCTCGATGCGGATGCCCATGCCGCGGTACTCCTCCGGCACGGCCAGGTCCTCCTCCTTGAAGTACAGGCCCGGCTCGATGGTGAACACCATGCCCGGCTCGAGCACGCCGTCCAGGTAGAGCTCGCGCTTGGCCTGGGCGCAGTCGTGCACGTCGAGGCCGAGGTGGTGGCTCGTGCCGTGCGGCATCCAGCGGCGGTGGTGCTGGCCGTCTTCGGACAGCGCCTCCTCCACGGAGACCGGCAGCAGGCCCCACTCGTGCAGGCGGGAGACGAGGACCTTCATGGCCTCGGCATGGATCTCGCGGAACCGGATGCCCGGCTTCACGATCGCGAAAGCCGCGTCCGCCGCGTCCAGCACCGCCTGGTAGGCCTTGCGCTGGATGTCCGTGAACGTGCCGTTGACCGGCAGGGTGCGGGTGATGTCCGCGGTGTAGAGGGAGTCGGCCTCCACGCCGGCGTCCACCAGCAGCAGCTCGCCGTCCTGCACGTCGCCGGTGTTGCGGATCCAGTGCAGGATGGTCGCGTTGTTGCCGGAGGCGGCGATGGTGTCGTAGCCGAGGTCGTTGCCCTCGAGGCGGGCACGGGAGAAGAAGGCGCCCTCCACGATGCGCTCACCGCGGTGGTGGCCGATCGCCCGCGGCAGCACGCGGACGATGTCCTCGAAGCCGGCGATGGTCGCGGCCACGGACTCGCGCATCTGCTCGATCTCCCACTCGTCCTTGACCAGGCGCAGCTCGGAGGCGAACTCGGCGAGCTCGCCGTCCTGCGCCTCGGCCTCGGCCGGGTCCACGCCCGCGGCGGAGCGGGTGGACTCCACCAGCTGCAGCATGTCCGCGTCGTCCGAGCGGAGCAGGCGCAGCTGGACCTGACCGGCGGCAGGGGAGCCCGCATCCTTGGTCACGGCCACCTCGAGCTCCTCGAGGGAGGCGGTGCGCAGGCCGGTGCGGGCGGCCATCTCGGCCAGCGTCGGGCGCGGGCCGATCCAGAACTCGCCGGAGCGGGCGTCCGCGTAGAACTGCTCGGTGTCCCGGCCGGCGAGCGGTCGGAAGTAGAGGGTGGCCGCGTGGGAGGAGCCCTCGTCCCCGGCACCGGCGTCGGTCGGCTCGAGGACGAGCACGGCGTCCGGCTCGTGGTCCACGCCCAGGCCGGTCAGGTGGGCGAAGGCCGAATGCGGGCGGAAGCGGTAGTCCGTGTCGTTCGAGCGCACCTTCAGCTGGCCGGCCGGGATCACCAGGCGCTCGCCCTGGAAGCGCTCGGACACCGCGGCACGGCGGCGGGCGGCGTGCTCGGCGGAGGCGTCCGCCTCCGGCAGCTCGGTGCGCGCCGGGGCCCACTGGGAACCCATGAACGCGCGGAACGCGTCCGAGTTCGGGCGCTGTGAGCGGTTCTCCACGCGCTCGTGAAGCGGCTGGCGCTCCTGCTCGGCACCGGAGGTCTCGAGGGTCGTCTTCTCGCTGTTCTGCTCGGTCATGCCGTCCATCTTGTCACCCGGGACCGGGCGCCGCACTCGGGGCGCTGCCGCGGGGACCGGCAGCAGGCTCCGCCCCGTAGGCTGGGGTCATGAGCACGCCCCGCTTCGACCTGCACACGCACTCGACCGTCTCGGACGGCACCGAGTCTCCCGCCGAGCTCGTGGCGGCGGCCGCGGCGGCGGGGCTGGACGGGCTGGCGCTCACCGACCATGACACGAACGCCGGCTGGGCCGAGGCCGAGGAGGCGGCCCGCAGGCACGGCCTGCTGCTGGTGCGTGGGATGGAGATGTCCTGCCGCACGGACGAGGGCGTCTCCGTGCACCTGCTGTCCTACCTGCACGACCCGGAGCACGACGGCCTCAACGCCGAGATGGCCCGCGCCCGCGACGCCCGCCTGCACCGCGCGCAGATGATGGTGGAGCGCCTCGCCGAGGACTTCGACCTCACCTGGGACGACGTGCTCGAGCACGCGGGGGAGGGAGCCACCATCGGGCGACCGCACCTGGCGGATGCCCTCGTGCGGATCGGCGTGGTCCCGGACCGCACCGCCGCGTTCCGCTCCATCCTCGCCGGCTCCTCCAAGTACTACGTCCCGCACTACGCGCCGCATCCGGCCGACGCCGTCCGCCTCGTGCGCGACGCCGGCGGAGTCCCCGTGTTCGCGCATCCGCTGGCCTCGGCCCGCGGACGGGTGGTGGGCATGGAGACCTTCGAGGAGATGATCGGCGCCGGCCTCGGCGGTCTTGAGGTGGACCACCGCGACAACCCGGACGAGGCCCGCGCCGTGCTCCGCGGCATCGCCGAGCGCCACGGCCTGTTCACCACCGGATCCTCGGACTACCACGGCAGCGGCAAGCCCAACCGGCTGGGGGAGAACCTCACCGCACCCGAGGTGCTCGCCGAGATCGAACGTCAGGCAACCGGGACGGACGTCCTGCGCTGAGCGGGCGCCGTGTCCCAGCGGCGCCGCGGGGAGACGACGAGGTCTGGGGACCCGGAGGCCATGCCCCGGGCGCGGCAGACGAGACGACGACGGCGGCGCACCTGACAGCGTCAGGTGCGCCGCCGTCGTCGGCGTCCGGATACTAAGGCGACCCGCTTCCCAACTGGTGAGGACACGCCGTCTCGAGCCCCTCAGGACCCGTGATGACGGTGAGTCCTCACCAGTACGTGCGCGGGGGAGGGTCACCTCTCGGTCTTCGGGGCGCTCTCGCCGCCCTTCACGACCTCGCCGTTGCGGCGGCGGGTGCGGTTGCGGCCTCCGCGGGAGCGCCTGCGACGGCCCCCGCCCCCGCCCTCACCCGAGCGCTCGCCGCCCTCGGAGCGGTCACGACCCTCGCCGCCGCGTCGGCCGCGGGACTCGCCGGACTCGCCGCGCTCGCTGTCGCGGCTCCGGCCCTCGCCACCACGGCCCCGGGCCTCGCCGCCGCGGCCACGACCGCGTCCACGGCCCCGGCCGCCGCCGCGACCGCCGCGCTCGGAGCTGCGGCCGCCGCGCGCTGCGGAGCCCGGACCGCCCAGGTCCTCGACGTGCTCGGCGTCCAGGCCCTCGAGGGTGCGCTTGTCCTTCGGCAGACGGCCCTTGGTGCCCTTCGGGATGCCGAGGTCCTCGAACAGGTGCGGGGAGGAGGAGTAGGTCTCCACCGGCTCGGGCTGGCCGAGACCGAGGGCCCTGTCGATCAGGGACCAGCGCGGCATGTCCTCCCAGTCCACGAGGGTCACCGCGATGCCCTTGTTGCCGGCGCGGCCGGTGCGGCCGACGCGGTGGACATAGGTCTTCTCGTCCTCCGGGGCCTGGAAGTTGAACACGTGGGTCACGTCGTCCACGTCGATGCCGCGGGCGGCGACGTCGGTGGCCACCAGGATGTCGATCTTGCCGTTGCGGAAGGCGCGCAGCGCCTGCTCGCGGGCGCCCTGGCCCAGGTCGCCGTGCAGCGGGCCGGCGGCGAAGCCGCGCTTGGTCAGCTCGTCGGCCACACGGGCGGCGGTGCGCTTGGTGCGGGTGAAGATGATGGTGCGGCCGCGGCCCTCGCCCTGCAGGGCACGGGCGATGAGCTCGTCCTTGTCCATGTGGTGGGCGCGGTAGACGAGCTGGCGGATGTCCTTCTTGGTCAGGCCCTCGTCGTCCGGGTCGGTGGCGCGGATGTGCGTCGGGTGGGTCATGTACCGGCGGGCCATGGCGACCACCGGACCCGGCATGGTGGCCGAGAACAGCATGGTCTGGCGGACCTGCGGCACGGCGGCCAGCAGGGTCTCCACATCCGGCAGGAAGCCGAGGTCGAGCATCTCGTCGGCCTCGTCGAGCACCACGGTGTTCACCAGGTTCAGCCGCAGGTGGCGCTGGCGCATCAGGTCGATCAGGCGGCCGGGGGTGCCGACCACGATCTCCACGCCGCGGCCCAGCTCCTCGATCTGCGGCTCATAGGCGCGGCCGCCGTAGATGGTGGCGATGCGCAGCGAGCGGTTCTTCGCGGCCTCGGTGAGGTCGCCGGCCACCTGGACGGCCAGTTCGCGGGTCGGTGCCACGATGAGCGCCTGCGGGGCGCCGGCGGAGCCGTCCTTCTCCAGCCTGTCCCAGCCGGGCTCGCCCGGACCGACGGCCCGCTGCAGGGCGGGGATGCCGAAGCCGAGGGTCTTGCCGGTGCCGGTCTTGGCCTGGCCGATGATGTCATGCCCGCCCAGGGCGACCGGGAGGGTCATGGACTGGATCGGGAACGGATGGGTGATGCCGCGCGCGGACAGCGCGTCCACGATCTCGGCGGAGACGCCGTAGTCGGCGAAGGTCTTCTCCTCGACGGCCGGGACCTCGTCAGGGGTCACGGTCTCGGCGGCCATCTCCTCGACGGCGGCCATCTCCTCGGCGGCCCTGTCCGGGGTGGTCTCGGGGTTCTGGGTGGTGGGTGTGTCGCTCATGCTCACGCTCCCGTTTCCTTCTCGGGCGCGCGGGGCGTCGGTCCGCGGCGCGGGCGGCCGGATGCCTCCGGGCCCGTGCGTGCGGGCTCGCGCCGTGTGCGCGCTGCAGGGGGAAGCCGATCGCGGGGAGAACACACCGGAGCCGCAAGGCCTCGTGGCCCCGCCCCGGGAACCCGGTCTCGGCCGTCCCCCACGGTGGGGAGGCGCCGCCGGATTCGGCAGTACAGGTGATCAGGTGCGACCGGTCATCCAGTGGTCACGACGACTGCGGGGACGCGGTCGTCGGGGGCCAGTCTAGCCCCTCGGCCTGCGGGCGCGCCGGAAGGAGCGGACGGCAGGGAGCCTCAGCGGCCTCCGGCCAGGGACGCGTCGACCTGACCGGAGGCCACGTCCACGGAGTCGATGCGCACGCGCACCTCGTCGCCGGGGGCGGCACCGGCGGGGACGCTCAGGTAGGCGGGCGGGTCCACGAGCTGCACGTCCACGGAGTCCTCGCCGCGGGTGCGGACCACGGTGCCGGCGAGCTCCTCGCCCACGTGGGCGGTCAGCTCTGCGGCCTCCACGAGGTCCACGGCCGCCCGGTCGGCCTGGGAGGCGCGGCGCCCCGAGTCCGCCATCAGCGCGGGCAGCTCCGGCAGGGCGGCCCGCACCTCGGCGGGCACTTCGTGGCCCTGCACCAGGGCATGGCAGACGATCAGCACGAAGCGGTCCACCAGGCGGCGCAGCGGAGCGGTGGTGTGGGCATAGGGGGCGGCCAGGGCGGCCTGCTCCGGGTCCTCCGGCGGGGTGTGCAGCTCAGGGTCGTCGGAGGACGCGTCGAACGCGGTGTAGTCGGCGCCGCGGAACAGGGCGGTGGCGGCGTGGAGGACGGCCAGGCCCTGGGGTGCGGTCGGGTCCACGGTGCGCAGGTAGGCGCCGTAGTCCTGCTCGTGGGTCCACGGCAGGCCGAGGGCGGCCACGCGAGAGCGGAACTCGGCGATCGCCTCGTCGTCCGGGGCGGGCATGGTGCGCAGGATGCCGACGCCGGCGTCGAGCATGATGCGGGCCGCCGCCATCCCCGTCATGAGGGAGACGTGGGCGTTGTCGTCCTCCACCGGCAGCGGGTTGCGCTGCACGAGGCGGTAGGCGCCGGACTCGTCCACGTGGATCTCCTGGTCCGGCATGTTCAGGGACGCGCCGCCACGGGCCGCCTCCTGGGCGCGCCGCAGCCGGCCCACCTCGGGGAGCAGCCGCAACGAGGCCACAACATCCTCGGGCAGGTCCGGCACGTCGGCCGGGGCCCGCCCGTCCTTCCCGACGACGGCACCGCCCCCGGGTGCCCCGCCCGCCGGGAACTCGTCCCCGACGAGGGCCTGCACCTGCGGGTAGGTCAGCTGGAAGCGGGAGCGCACCCGTGCGCGGACCAGCTCCACGGCCCCGAGGACGCCCTCGGCGTCCAGGTCCATGGACCAGACGTAGGCGGGGCGCTCCTGCTCGGGCAGCAGGGAGCCGGCGTGCTCGCTGATGCGCTCGGGGTGGAGGGGGACACGCCCGTCCGGAAGGTAGACCGTCTGGCCCCGTCGGCGGGCCTCCGCGTCGATGGCCCCGCCGAGGGCCACGAACGCGGGGACGTCGGCGATGGCGTAGTGCACGCGGACGCCGACGTCCGTGCGCTCGATGAAGACGGCCTGGTCCAGGTCGGTGGACCCGGCGGGATCCACCGTGACGAAGGGGACGTCGGTGAGGTCCACGCGCTCGGGGTCCTGCCCGAGGGAGCCGAGGACGTCCTCGGCGGCACGTTCGGCCTCGGCCAGCACGTCGTCCGGGAACGCGTCCGGCAGCTCGAGGTCCCGGCGGAGACGGGTCAGCCGTGCGGTGAGGGCGGAGTCCTCACCGGCGCCGTGGACGCCGAGTGCGGGCAGCAGCATGGGTCAGGCCCCTTCGCCCGTCGGCTCAGCGAGCGGCGAAGCCCAGCGGGCCGGCCTTCTGGGCGCCGATCTCGACGAAGGCGATCTTCTCGCCGGGCACGAGCACGGTGCGGCCCTTGGCGTCGTCCAGCTGGAGCAGGGAGCCGTCGGCGATCGCGGCGGCCACGCGCTCGCGGACCTCCTCGGCGGTGTGCTCGGTCTCCAGAGTCACCTCGCGGGCCGAGTGCTGCACTCCGATGCGGATCTCCATGGGGTCCTCCTAGGACAGGGGTCTGCGGTCTGCGTCGGACGGCGGGGCCGGGGCCGCGCGCGTCCGGAACGGCTCTGTTCCCGTTTAGACTAGGGCACGGGGCGCGGCGGCAGGCAGGGCACGGGAGGCGTTTCACCCCGTGGCGAAACACAGGGGCCGGAACAGGTCCGTCCGCGGGGCGCGGGCGGTGTGGGGCCCCCGTCGGCGGGGCGGGGCGTGTGTGGCGCCCCGCTGTCGGGGCGGGGCGTGCTCAGAGTCTGGAGAGGCCGCGCCAGAGCATGGTGAAGGTGACCTCGGCGGCGCGCTCGAGGGTGGGACGGGAGGCCTCGTCGGTCTCGTCGGCCCACCAGCGGGCGGCCTCGATCATGCAGGCCACCAGGCCGCGGGAGACCAGCTCGGCCTCCTCGACGGAGACCGTGGCTCCCTCCTGCAGCAGCTTGGCGATGTGCCGGGCCAGGGTGCCCTCGATGACCTCGCCGCGCTGCTGGACGTCCGGGTCGTGGGTGCGGCCGGAGGACAGCAGCAACCGGTGGCGGCGGCTCGGGTCGGACACATACCGGTAGACCGCGGTCACCGTCTGGCGCGTGCGCTGCCTGTTGTCCAGGTCCGAGGACAGCACCTCGGAGATCTGTGCGACGAAGGCCTCGACCTCGACGTCGAGCAGGTGGAGGAAGAGCTCGTGCTTGCCGGGGAAGTGCTGGTAGAGCACCGGCTTGGACACGGCCGCCGACTCGGCGATCTGGTCCATGGAGGTCTGCGCGTAGCCGTGCTCCACGAACAGCGCGCGGGCGACCTCCACCAGCTGCCGGCGGCGTTCGGCCCGGGGCAGGCGTGCCGCGCGGGTGTGGCCGCTCATGCGGTGCGTCTCTGCCCGTCCGCGTCCTGATGGGGGACCGGGCAGGCGGACGGCGAGTCCGGGATCGGAGCGGCGGCGGGCACCTCGATGTCGTACAGCGCCTGCAGCGCGCGCTCGTACTCGTCCAGCCGTCCCTCGGCAGCCATGCGCCGGGCGCGGACGGTGGGGGTGTGGAGGAGCTGGCGCACCATGTGGCGCAGGGCGAACTCGATCTCCTCGGCCGGTGCGGTGCAGCCGTGGCGGCGGCGGACGCGCTCCAGTTCGGTGTCCAGGGCCGCGAGGGTGTGCTCGCGCAGGGCGCGGATGGCGCCGTCTGCGGTGCGGCCGCGCTGGGAGTCGGTGAAGTCGCGGAGGGCGCCCTCCACGAGGGTGCGTGCCTCGGAGACGGCAGAGGCGGCCTGCTCCGGTGCGGCGAGGCGGACGTCCTCGAGGGTGATCAGGTCGACCTGGTCCAGGTCCGCCACGGCGGGGTCGAAGTCACGGGTGAGCGCCAGGTCCAGCAGGGTGACCGGATGCCGGGCGCCCTCACGGAGGGCCACGAGCTGCTCAGGGGAGACCTGCCGGCCGGACCCGGAGCAGCCGATCACCACGTCGGCCTCGGCCAGTGCCCCGGCGATGCTCTCGCCGCCCAAGGCCATCGCCCAGCCGCCGCGATCGGCGACGAACTGCTCGGCACGGCCGGAGGAGGAGTGCACGGCCACGGCGGTGGCGCCGCGGTCCGCCAGCTGGGACAGGGTGGTGCCCGCATAGGAGCCGGTGCCGATCAGCAGCACGTTCGCCTCGGCCCAGAAGTCCTCGGCCTCCTCCTCGGTGACGACGCCGCGCAGCTCCTCGGCCAGGTCCAGGGCCACGGTCACGACGGACCGGCCGGTGGCGCCGAGAGCGGTCTGGGAGCCCACGTCCTTGGCCGCGCGGGTCGCGCCCTCGAACAGGCGGACGAGCGGGCCCGTGGCGGTGCCGGCCTCCCGGGCCTCGACGAGGGCCCGGCGCACCTGTCCGGCGATCTCGCGCTCGCCGACCACGGCGGAGTCCAGGCCGGAGGCGACCTCGAACAGGTGGCGGACGGTGGCGTCGGCGCCGAGCAGGCGGAAGGTGCCGTCCACGGTGGCGTACGGGAGGTCCGTCTCGGCGGCGATCGCCTTCACGAGGGTGTTGTGGGTGCCGGACACGTCGCCGTTGTCCGCGTCGGCGTAGACCTCCACGCGGTTGCACGTGGTCAGCACGACGGCCCCGCCGGCACCGGAGGCGGGCAGGGCGGAGAGCACGGACGCGGCACCGGCGGACAGGCGGGCGACCGTGTCGAGGTGGACGTCCTTGTGCGAGGCGATCAGCGAGAAGAGTGTCACAGCGCCGTCCATCCTAGCCGGGGCCGGTCCTTCCGTCACCGAGGCGCACCTCACCTGCAGCGGGGCATCCGCTCAGATAGGGCGACGCTGAGGTGACGGCCGTCACGTGGGGCGAGGTGGGCCGTCGTCGTCCACGGGCCCGGAATCGCTTTCGATGGAAGAATGGGGGGCATGTCCGCCGAGACCTCTGCTCAGACCCCGTCCACGGCGGCCGCAGCCCTGCCGGCCGACCATCCGTTGCGCACCACCGAATCCGCGCGATCCACGGCCGATTCGGCGTTGATCACCGCGCTGCGCGGCGCCCGCCCCGAGCGCCACCCCGTCTGGTTCATGCGCCAGGCCGGCCGTTCGCTGCCGGAGTACAAGAAGGTGCGCGAGGGCATCGGGATGCTCGATTCCTGCCTCATGCCCGACCTTGTGAGGGAAATCACGATGCAGCCGGTCCGCCGCCATGACGTGGACGCCGGCATCTTCTTCTCGGACATCGTGGTCCCGCTGCGCCTGGCCGGGATCGGCGTGGAGATCGTCCCGGGCGTCGGGCCGGTCCTGGACCACCCGGTGCGCACCGCCGCGGACGTCGCCGCACTGCCCGAGCTCGAGGACTCCGCCCTCGACGTCATCCGCGAGGCCGTCTCGCTCACCGTGGGCGAGCTCGGCAGCCGCCCGCTCATCGGCTTCGCCGGCGCGCCGTTCACCCTGGCCGCCTACATGGTGGAGGGCCGCCCCTCCCGCGACCACTTCGGGCCGCGCCGCATGATGCACGCCGACCCGGAGACCTGGAACGCGCTGGCGTCCTGGGCCGCCCGCGTGTCCGGCCAGTTCCTCCGCGCCCAGATCGTCTCCGGCGCCTCCGCCGCCCAGCTCTTCGACTCGTGGGCCGGCTCGCTCTCCGCGGCCGACTACCGTGCCCACGTGCAGCGTCACTCCGCCGCCGCCTTCGAGGCCGTCGCCGACCTGGCCGGACCGGGTGTGGTCGGAGGCGTCCCGCTGCTGCACTTCGGCATCGGCACCGGCGATTTCCTGCACCACCTGCGCGATGCCGGCGCGTCCGCCGTCGGCGTGGACCACCGCCTCACCCTGGCCGAGGCGCACCGTCGCCTCTGCGCGAACCCGGGCCCGGACGGCCGCGGCGCCGTCCCGCTGCAGGGCAACATTGACCCGGCCCTGCTGGGCGCCCCCTGGGAGGTGCTCGAGGCCCACGTCCGCGAGGTCGTCGCCTCCGGCGCCGCTGCGCCGGGACACGTGGTCAACCTGGCCCACGGCGTCCCGCCGGAGACCGACCCGACCGAGCTGACCCGCGTGGTCGAGCTGATCCACTCCATCGACGTGCCCGAGCGTCCCGCCTCGGGGGAGGAGCACGCATGAAGGTCCCGGACATCTCTGTGCAGCAGATCCCGGCCCCGGTGGCCCCCGCTGCGGACCAGGCGCCCCGCACGGCCCTGGTGATCGGCGGCGGCATCGCCGGCCTGCTCTCCGCGCTGCGCCTGCGCCAGTCCGGCTGGGAAGTCACCCTCGCCGAGGCCACCTCGGTGCTCGGCGGCGCCGTCTCGCCGCGCTACCTCACCGTGCCGTCCGAAGACGAGCACGGCGCCGTGCAGGACCAGACGCTGGAGCTGGACGGCGGAGCGGAGGCCTTCGCGCTGCGCGGCACCGCAGTCCAGGAGCTGCTGCATGAGCTGGACATCTACGAACGCATCATGTCCCCGGCGGCCGGCGGGTCCTGGATCCACGCCGCCGAGGGCTCGTTCCCGTCTCCACGGCTGGGCCTGCTGGGCATCCCCGGGGACCTGGACGCCGAGGACACCGCCGCGGCCCTGTCCGCCGCCGGCCTGGAGCGCGCACGCCAGGACCTGACCGCCGAGGTGGGCGACTGGGCCGAGCGCATCGCCGCCGGCGAGGAGATCACCCTCGGCGAGCTGGTGGCCGACCGTCTCGGCGACGAGGTGCTGCAGCGCCTCGTGGCCCCCGTGGTGGCGGGGGTGCACTCCGCCGACCCCTCCACCGTCGCCGTGCACCGGGTGGCCCCGGGTCTGCTCGAGGCCTTCGTGGAGCAGGGCAGCCTGTCCGCCGGCGTCGCCGCACTGCGTGGCCAGCACACCCCGGGCTCCCTCGTGGCCGGCCTCGACGGCGGCATGAACATCCTGACCACCCGGCTGATCGCCCGGCTGCGGGACACCGGCGTGACCGTGCTGCGCGGCGTCCGTGTGGCCGCCCTGAAGCATTTCGACGAGCGCGGCCAGTGGTGGGCGCAGATCAGCGATCGCAACGAGGAGGTCCTCCGGGGGCTCGAAGCCGACCGCATCGTCCTCGCCGTGGACGGCCCCAACGCCTGGGAGCTGCTCGCCCCCGCCTCGCACGGCGCCCTCGACCCCGACGACGGCCCCCACCCGGCCGACGGCGTCGCCCTGGTGACGCTCGTGGTGGACGCCGAGGGGCTCGACTGCGCCCCGCGCGGCACCGGAGTCCTCGTGGCCGAGGGCACCGAGGTGGGCGCCAAGGCGCTCACCCACGCCACCGCCAAGTGGGAGTGGCTCGCCGAGGTCGTCCGCCGCGACCGCGAGGACGGCACCGCCCGCCACCGGCACCGCCACGTGCTCCGCCTCTCCTACGGCCGGCACGGCGGCGGCCCGGACCAGCTGGGCTACCGCACCGCGGACGAGCAGCTCGTGGAGCAGGCGATCGCCGACGCCGCCGTGCTCACCGGAGTGGACCTCGCAGCCGAGGACGTGGCCGCTCACATGGTCGTCCGCTGGCGCGACGCCATCCCGCCGCAGTCCGGCCCCGCCCGCACCGCCATGAAGGCGCTGACCGCCTACGCCGAGGCCACCGACGGCGTGGACGTGGTCGGCGCCTGGGCCGACGGCACCGGCCTGGCCTCGATCGTGGAGGCCGTGGACCGCCGGTTCGGCTCCTTCGACCCCATCACCCCCGCAGCAGGAAGAGAGTGATCCCCGTGCAGGACACCCAGCACACCGCAGACGCCGCCGCCACCGAGGAGAACGCGCCGAACCCGCTGGCCGGCAAGGACTGGTTCACCACCTACACCGTGTTCGCCCGCCCGAACGACGGCTCCTGCCCCGCCCCGCTCGACGGTCCGCAGGCGGAGGACGCCGTGCAGGAGTTCGACGCCCTCGTCGCCGAGCTCGGCGAGCAGGGCGTGACCGTCCGCGGCACCTACGACGTCTCCGGCATGCGCGCCGACGCCGACGTCATGGTGTGGATGTACGGCCAGGTCCCTGAGGACCTGCAGGCTGCGATCCGCCGCATCCGCCGCACCCGCCTGTTCGCCGGCACGCACATCGTGCTCTCCGCGATGGGCGCCGACCGCCTGGCCGAGTTCAACAAGGAGCACATCCCGGCGTTCGCCATGGGCCGCGAGCCCCTCGAGTGGCTCTGCTTCTACCCGTTCGTGCGTTCCTACGACTGGTACACCATGGATCCGAAGGAGCGCGCCCGCATGCTGCGCGAACACGGCCTGCTCGGCCGCGACTTCCCGCAGGTCTGGGCCAACACCACGTCCGCCTTCGCCCTGAACGACTGGGAGTGGCTGCTCGGGCTGGAGGCCCCGAAGCTCACCGACCTGGTGGACATGATGCGCCATCTGCGGGACAACGAGACCCGCCACTACGTGCGCGAAGAGGTGCCGTTCTACACCGGCCGCCGCGTGGAGACCGCCGAGATCCTGGAGGTCCTCGCCTGATGAGCCTGTCCCCGACGCACCACCACCCGGACGGCGCCGAGCGCCCGGTCCGGCAGGTCCCGGAGGCCGCCGCCGGCGTCGACTACGACGTCTGCGGCACCATGGCGCCCAAGACCTACGACGCCCTCATGCTCGCCTCCTTCGGCGGCCCCGAGGGCCAGGAGGACGTCCTCCCGTTCCTCCGCAACGTCACCGGCGGTCGCGGCATCCCGGACGAGCGCCTCGAGGAGGTCGCCGTCCACTACCGCACCAACGGCGGCGTCAGCCCGATCAACGCCCAGAACCGTGCGCTGATCGCCGCGATCGAGGGCGAGCTGGACCGCCGCGGCCACGATCTGCCCGTCTACTGGGGCAACCGCAACTGGGAGCCGTACTTCCCGGACACCCTCCAGCGGATGGTCGACGACGGCCACCGCCGCATCCTGACCGTCACCACCTCCGCCTACTCCTGCTACTCGTCCTGCCGCCAGTACCGCGAGGACATGGGCATGGCCATGGAGAAGACCGGCCTGGAGGGCACGGTGGACCTGGACAAGACCCGCCAGTACTTCAACCACCCGGGGTTCGTGGAGCCGTTCCGCGACGGCCTGCGTGAGGACCTGCTCTCCCTGCGCGGAGAGCTGGGCGACGACGCCCGGATCCACGTCCTGTTCGTCACCCACTCCATCCCGACCGCCGACGCCGAGGCCGCCGGCCCGCGCGAGCTGTCCGCGCAGCTGGCCTCCGAGGCTGGCGCGGAGGCCGGCGAGGCCGAGGGCGCCGACCTGTACTCGGCGCAGCACCTGGACGTGGCCCGCGAGATCCTCGCCGGCGTCCCGGAGGCCGAGGGGGTCGAGTGGTCGCTGGTCTACCAGTCCCGTTCCGGCTCCCCGCAGGTGCCGTGGCTCGAGCCGGACATCAACGACGCCATGGAGGCGCTCGCCGGCGAGGGGGCGCAGACCGACGCCTCCGGCCGTGCCGTGGCCGGCTTCGTGGTGGTCCCGCTCGGCTTCGTGTCCGACCACATGGAGGTCATCTGGGACCTGGACACCGAGGCGAAGGACACCGCGGCCGAGCTGGGCGTCGGCTTCCGCCGCACCGGCACCCCGGGCACCGACGCGCGCTTCGTGTCCGGCCTGGTGGACATCGTCGAGGAGCGCATGGGCCTGCGTGCCGGCCGCGCCGCCGTCGGCTGCTTCCCGGCCTGGCCGGACGTCTGCCGCCCGGACTGCTGCGTGAAGGTCATGCGGGACGGCTCCGTCCGCCCGACCACCTCCGCCGTGGACGCCGCTGTGCGCGGCCTGGCCGAGCACGGCCGAGGCGCCGAGGCGTCCGAGGGGGCCCCGGCAGCCGAGACCGCCGCCGACGTCGAGGAGGCCTGAACCATGTCCGTGCGCGTCGGCACCCGCGGCTCTGCGCTGGCCACCACCCAGACCCGGACGGTGGCGCAGGCGCTGACCGAGCAGGCGGGCCTGGACCACGAGCTGGTGATCATCCGGACCGACGGGGACGTCACCACCGGCTCGCTCGCCTCCCTGGGCGGCACCGGCGTGTTCGCCTCCGCGCTGCGCGCCTCGATCCTCGACGGCGTGGTGGACATGGCCGTGCACTCGCTCAAGGACCTGCCGGCGGCTCAGCCGGAGGACCTGGAGATCATCGCCGTCCCGGCGCGTGCGGACCTGCGGGACGCCCTGTGCGCCCGTGACGGCCTGACCCTGGAGACCCTCCCGGAGGGAGCCCGGGTCGGCACCGGCTCGCCGCGCCGTGTGGCGCAGCTGAAGGCGCTGCGTCCGGACCTGGAGCTCGTGGACATCCGCGGCAACGTGCAGACCCGCCTGGCCCGTGTGCCGGGCTTGGAGCAGCACGACGACAACGCCCCGGCCGCCGCCGGCTCCCCGCGCGGGGACCTGGACGCCGTCGTCCTGGCCTGCGCCGGCCTGGACCGTCTCGGCCTGGAACACGTGATCACCGAGCGCATCGACCCGGACGTCATGCTCCCGGCCCCGGGCCAGGGCGCCCTGGCGGTGGAGGTCCGTGCGCTCCACGACGGCATCGTGGGCGACGCCCTGCTGGACCCGACCACGCCGGCCGGACGCCTGCGGGAGGGCCTGGCCCGCCTGGACGACCTGCACACCCATGCCGCCGTGACCGCCGAGCGCGCCCTGCTGCTGCGCCTGGAGGCCGGCTGCGCCGCGCCGATCGGGGCGGTCGCCCGTGTGGAGGACGGTGAGGACGAGGCCGGTGCCGCCGCCCCGCGCATCGTCATGGACGCGATGGTCGCCGCGCTGGACGGCTCCCGCATCCTGCGCCGCACCTCCTCGGTGCAGCTGGACGCGGTGCCGCAGGAGGTGAATGCGGAGCCGGAGCAGTCGGCCGAGTGGCTCGAGGACACCCTGATGACGGCGGCCGGTGCGCTGGGCGTGCACATGGCCGAGGGGTTCATCGCCGAGGGCGCCGACCTGCTGCCGGGAACCGTCCGCGGCACCGGTGCCTGATCCTCGGGGCACCCCGCACATGACGACGTCGGACCCGCACCGTCTCGAGGGCCCTCGCCCGGGCGCCGGGCAGGGGTCCTCGGGGACGAGTGGGTGTGGTCCCGTGGCAGGCGTGGCCACCGGGCGGACTGCCGGTGTGCGACGCAGACCGCTGGTGCTCACCCGGCAGCCGGCTCAGGCCGGTGCCGTGGAGGCGGACCTGGCCGCGGCGGGGCTGGACGTCCGCTTCTGCCCGCTGACGGACTTCGAGCTGTCCGGCGAGCCGGGGCCTCTGCGGGCCGTGGTGGCCCGGGTGGAGGCGGGGGAGTGCGCATGGCTGGTGCTGACCAGTCCCAACACCGTGCGCGCCCTGCAGGCCGCCGGCTGGACCGGCGGGGTCGGCGGGAGCACGAAGGTGGCCGTGACCGGAGCCGGCACCGCGCGGGTTCTGGCCGAGCTGGGCTGCACCGCCGAGCCGTGGATGCCTGAGCAGGCGTCGGCCGCCGGGATCCTGGCCGACTTCCCGTCCGTGGAGCCTGCAGGCCGCTGCGCCGCAGACGCCGCCATGATGGCCGACGGAGCGGACGTCGCCGGGGACGCCGGTGACCGGTCCGTTCCGCAGGGCGCCGATGCGGACGTCGCCGTTCCGCAGGGTGCCGTTCCGCAGGGTGTCGATGCGGACGTCTCCGACCCCCATGAGGCCCCGGCGTCCCTGGTGCTGCTTCCGCAGTCCGCGCTGGCCACCGGGGAGCTGACCTCCGGCCTGGAGGCGAAGGGCTGGCACGTCGCCCGCGTGGAGGCCTACCGGACCGTGCCCTACCCGGCCGACCCGCTTCGTCGCCTGCTGCCCGAACCCCAGGGCGGGGCCGACCACGCCGGCGAGCTCGACCGTCGCGGGGACACCGCCGGGCCGGCGCCCGGGGCGGGGTCCGCGCGCACAGCCCGACCGGGCCACGGCGCAGCCCGACCGGGCCACGGCGCAGCCCGAGCGAGCCACGGCGCAGCCCGAGCGAGCCACGATGCAGCCCGACCGGGCCACCGTGCAGCGCGAACGGGCCACGATGCCCCGGTGGGCGAGATGGCGGAGGCGGGTGCCGTCGTCGTGCCGGTGGCGGGGCTGGCCGGCCACGATGTGGTGCTCACGAGCCCCTCGGCCGCCCGCGAGCTGGCCACGCACCACGGGCTGGACGACGAGCGGGTGCGGCTGACCAGCCGCCTGGTCGCGATCGGCCGGCCCACGGCCGCGGAGGCGCGGCGGCTGGGGCTGGAGCTGTCGGCCGTGGCGCAGACGCCGGACGCCGAGGGGATCCTGCGTGCGCTGGGGCATGGGCTGAGCCTTCAGGAGGCGGGCGGCACTGCAGAGGTGGACGGCGAGTACGCCGAGCCCGGTCCGCTGCGCGATGCGCTGGTCGCGGCGATCCTGGCCGGGGAGAAGACCGCCACCTCCGCGCTGCTGCGGGACTACGAGGCTGCGCAGGAGCCGCTGCCGCGGGCCGGGACGCGGGAGCGTGTGCTGGACTCGGCCGGGCAGGTGGCGGCCGTCGTGGAGGTCACCGGCGTGACCGTGGTGCCCCTGGGCCGGGTGCCGCACTGGCACGTGGTGGCGGAGGGGGAGGGCCACCGGGACGTGCGCGCCTGGCGGGCGGCCCATGAGGAGTTCTGGGGCGGGGCGCTGCCGGACGAGACCGAGGTCGTGCTCATCCAGCTGACCCGCATCGCCTGAGCGGCGGGCGTGGCCGTGTGCCCGGTGCAGCCCCGGTCAGTTCTCCGGCGGCGGGGCCATCACGTCCACCCGCGGCGGCCGCAGGATGGAGCGCGAGACGTTCTGGAAGTCGTGCTGGTAGAGCAGGTTCGAGGCCTCCTCGTCCGTCAGGTCGTAGGCGTGGGCCAGCATCCTGACATTCTCGGTGTAGAAGGCATGCAGCTTGTCCACGCCCTTGAGGAACTCGAGTTCGTTGGCCATGCCGGTCAGCGTAGGAATCCCAGGTGAGCGCAGGGTATCGCCGAGGTGAATGGGGCGTGGCCGTGCGGCCGTGACAGGTCAGGACCTGCGGGGCGGGGTTCAGGACCTGCAGGACTGTTTCCTGGTCGGACGTCCTTGCATGTATCAAAGTTGGGCGAGATCGGCCCGATCAGAGCGGTTTCGGCCCACCTTCGATACACGCAACGCGGCGGTGCCTTCGATCCACGCAACGCGGTGGTGCCTTCCATACACGCAAGACACTCCTGACACGAAGCCCGGTCAGCCGCCGTCCAGCCCCGCTCAGCCCTCCACGCGCCAGTAGGCCGAGCCGTCGGCGGCGCGCTCGTAGACGCCGAGGTCGAAGGCGTGCCGGCGGAAGAACGCCACGTCCTGCACGAACAGTCGCAGGCGTCCGTTGAGCTCCGACTCGGTCACCCGCTCGCCTTCATCCAGCACGCGCACGGCCACGGCGCGGACGGCGTCGTCCACGGCGTCCAGGGCGAGGTCCTTCACGTCGATCCGCGCGCCGTCCAGCACCGCGAGCGGGCCGAGCACCCGGTCCAGGTCGGCCACGGCCTCGCCCAGGAAAGACTCGACGAACACGGGAGCGCCGTCCTCGGACAGCTCGACCGCACCCAGCGACACGGCCCCGCGCAGGGGACCGGCGTCGTCGGCGGTCGCGGTCCCGGAGAACACGGCGCCGAGGCTGCGGCGCAGCTTCGGGTTGCGCAGCATCGCCAGCAGCGAACGCGCGCGGCGCACCGCCCCTGACCGCCCGGCGCCCGCCGCGGTGTCCGCCCCGGCGTACTCGGGTCCGGCCATCAGCCCTCCGCCCTGCGGCGGCGCCGGGCCTTGACGGCGGCCTCCATGGTCCGGCCCTCGGTGCGGGTCTGCAGGTAGGACTGGTCCTCCACCAGGTCCGAGAGCTTGCGGAAGCCGAAGTCGCGCGGGTCGAAGTCGACGTGCGTGCGGGACAGGTGCTGGCCGATGACGCCGAGGGAGGCCCATCCGTCGTCGCCGGAGGTGGCGTTGATGGCCTTGACCAGGGCGGACTGCAGGTTGATGCGCGGGGCGTCGTCGGCGTGCTCGGCATCGGAGAACGCCGGGGTGACGTCGTCTGCACGCGAACCCGCGGGCTTCGCGGGCTCCTTGGCCGGCTTCGTCTCCTCGGCGGCAGCCGCGTCCGTCTCGTCCTTCGTCTCCGCCTTCCTCTTCGCCCCGCTGGTGCCGGAGCCGCGGCCGCCGCGCGAGCGGGAGCGTCCCGAGGGCTTCGAGTCCTCGGCCTCGTCGGCGGCCTCACCGGTCCGCTTCTCGGCCTGCTCGTCCTCGGCCGCCTTCGCCAGCAGCTCGAGGTACACGAACTGGTCCACGGCGTTGCGCAGGGAAGCCGGGGTCTTGCGGGCGCCCAGGCCGATCACGCGCTTGCCGGACTCACGCAGGCGCATGGCCAGGCGGGTGAAGTCGGAGTCCGAGGACACGATGGCGAAGGTGTCCACGTTGCCCATCCAGAGCAGGTCCATCGCGTCGATGATCAGGGCGGAGTCCGAGGAGTTCTTCCCCACGGTGTTGGCGATCTGCAGCATCGGCTGGATCGCCAGCGTGGACAGCGTCTTCTTCCAGCCGTTCAGGTTGGTGGTGGTCCAGTCGCCGTACGCCCGCTTGATGGTGGGTGTGCCGTGGCTGGCCAGCTCCTCCAGGATCAGGGAGGCGTAGGACGGGGAGACGTTGTCGCAGTCGATGAGCACGGCGATGCGTGTGCCGGCGGAGGGGGAGGTCATGGTCCCACCCTATCGGCGGGGCCGGGCTCGTCTCGACGACGGCTGTCCGCCTTCTCCTGCGGGCGGCGGTGGCGTCTCGGTACAGTGGAGGGCTGGACCGTCGGCCCGTCCGGGCCCCCGGAAAGACTCTCTGACAGGAGATGACGTCCCCATGCCGTTCCCGCTGCAGCGTCCGCGCCGCCTGCGCCAGTCCCCGGCGATGCGTCGGCTGGTCGCCGAGACCCGCCTGCATCCGTCCCAGCTGATCCTGCCCGCCTTCGTCAAGGAGGGGGCGGACGAGCCGTTGCCGATCGCCTCGATGCCGGGCGTCGTGCAGCACACCACGGACTCCCTCAAGGCCGCCGCGGCCGAGGCCGCCGAACTGGGTCTGGGCGGCATCATGCTCTTCGGAGTCCCCGAGACCCGCGACGCCACCGGCTCCGCCGGCCTGGACCCGCAGGGCGTGCTCAACCGGGCGATCGCGGACGTGAAGGCCGAGGTCGGGGACGGGCTGCTGGTCATGTCCGACCTCTGCCTGGACGAGTTCACCGACCACGGGCACTGCGGCGTGCTCCGCGAGGACGGTGCCGTGGACAACGACGCCACCCTGGAGATCTACGGGCAGATGGCCGTGGCCCAGGCCGAGGCCGGGGCGGACGTGCTCGGCCCCTCCGGCATGATGGACGGCCAGGTCCGCGTCATCCGTGAGGCCCTCGACGCGGCCGGTCACACCGACGCGGTGATCTTCGCCTACGCCGCCAAGTACTCCTCCGCGTTCTACGGACCGTTCCGGGACGCCGTCGACTCCCAGCTCACCGGCGACCGCAAGACCTACCAGATGGACGCGGCTAACCGCACCGAGGCGCTGCGTGAGGTCTGCCTGGACCTGGAGGAGGGCGCGGACATGGTGATGGTCAAGCCGGCCATGGCCTACCTGGACATCGTCCGCGACGTGGCCGAGACGGCCGACGTCCCGGTGTCCGCCTACCAGATCTCCGGCGAGTACGCGATGATCGAGGCGGCCGCGGCCCAGGGCTGGATCGACCGCCGCGCCGCGATCGCCGAGTCCGTGCTCTCCATCCGGCGCGCCGGCGCCGGCTCCGTGCTCACCTACTACGCGGCCGAGCTCGGCCGCTGGATCAAGGAGGGGTCACTGTGACCACCAACGCCGCGGCCTTCGCCGCAGCCCAGGCCGTCATCCCCGGCGGCGTCGACTCGCCCGTCCGCGCCTTCGGCTCCGTCGGCGGCACGCCCCGCTTCATGGCCTCTGCCCAGGGCCCGTACCTGACCGACGTCGAGGGCAAGCGCTACGTGGACCTCGTCTGCTCCTGGGGCCCCATGCTCCTGGGCCACCAGCACCCCGCCGTGGTCGAGGCCGTCCACCGCGCCGTCGACGCGGGCCTGTCCTTCGGCACCTCCGTGGAGGGCGAGACCCGGCTGGCGGAGCTGATCGCCTCCCGCGTGCCGGTCGAGCGCGTGCGCTTCGTGTCCACCGGCACCGAGGCCACCATGACCGCCATCCGCCTGGCGCGCGGCGTCACCGGCCGCAACCTGATCGTGAAGTTCGCAGGCTGCTACCACGGCCACTCGGACGGCCTGCTCGCCGCCGCCGGCTCGGGCGTCGCCACCCAGGCCCTGCCCGGCTCCGCCGGAGTCACCGAGGCCGCCGCCTCCGAGACCATCGTGGTGGACTACAACTCGCCCAAGGCGCTCGAGGCCGTCTTCGCCGAGCACGGCGAGAGGATCGCCGCCGTGATCACCGAGGCCGTGCCCTGCAACATGGGCGTGGTGGAGCCGGGCGACGGGTTCAACCGCTTCCTGCGCGAGATCACCGCGAAGCACGGCGCGCTGCTGATCTGGGACGAGGTCCTCACCGGTTTCCGCGCCACCGCCACCGGCGGCTGGGGACTGTTCGGCGAGGTCGAGGGCTGGACCCCGGACATCTGGTGCTTCGGCAAGGTGATCGGCGGCGGCATGCCCGCGGCCGCCCTCGGCGGCTCCGCCGAGATCATGGACCACCTGGCCCCGCTCGGCCCGGTGTACCAGGCCGGCACCCTCTCCGGGAACCCGGTCGCCATGGCCGCCGGCCACGCCACCCTCGAGCACGCCGACGAGGCCGTCTACGCCCGTGTGGCCGCCGCCTCCGACGCCATCCGCGAGGGCCTGACCTCAGCCTTGACCGCCGCCGGCGTGGACCACTCCATCCAGCGTGCCGGCACCCTGTTCTCCGTCGCCTTCGGCACCTCGGCCGACGGCGTCAAGGACTACGCCGACGCCCAGGGCCAACAGGTCTTCCGCCACGCCCCGTTCTTCCAGTCCATGCTGGCCTCCGGCGTGTACCTGCCGCCCTCGGTGTTCGAGGCCTGGTTCGTCTCCGCCGCCCACGACGACGCCGCCGTCCAGCAGGTCCTCGACGCACTGCCGGCCGCCGCCGAGGCCGCGGCGCAGGCCACGCCGCAGGGCTGATCCGCAGCCGCTGCCTCCCGGACCGGAGCACAGACGAACGGCGCCCCACCTGCTCGAGGTGGGGCGCCGTCGTCGTATCACGGACGTCACGACTGTTCGTGGTGTGCGCGGCCTGGCCGAGCCGGGCGGCGGGGCAGCCGGCGGCCTCAGGCCTGCGGCTCGACCGGCCAGGCCCGCGAGACGGTGGCCTGGGGGTCCTTGCGGCGCAGGTACTCCTCGAAGCTGGCGGCCTGCTCGGCCTTCCAGGTGACCTGGCGCTCGTGCAGGTCGGCGGGGTCGATGCGCAGCGCGTCGTACTTGCGGGCCAGGGCGTCCGCCACGTGCACGCCGGCGAGGGCGTCCGCGGCGGAGGTGTGGGCGTTCTCGAGGGTGACGCCGTAGTGCTCCGACACCACGGAGAGGGTGCGCTTGCCCTTGCGGAAGCGGTCCATCTGACGGTCCAGGACGAAGGGGTCGATCACCGGCGTCGGCTCCAGCGGCTGCAGGCCGTGGCGGCGGGCCTCTCGGTCCATCACCGTGAAGTCGTAGACGCCGTTGAACGCGATCACCGGGATGCCGGCGCGGAACAGGTCACGCAGGGTCTCGAGGATCTCGGCGACGCCCTGAGCGGCGGGCATGCCCTCAGCCTGTGCCTTCGCGGTGGTGACCCCGTGTACCTCGGCGGCCTCGTCCGGGATCGGCACACCCGGGTCCAGCAGCCACTCGGCGCTGGAGCGGGCGAGGCCCGCGCCGTCCACCATGACGATCGTCGCGGTGACGATCAGCGCCTTCGCGGGGTCGCGGCCGGTCGTCTCGAGGTCGAACCCTGCCCGGATCTGCTCATGCCAGTTCACGGCCTCCACGCTACCGCGTCGACGGACACGGCAGGATGGGCCTGTGGACACCGCTCAGACCCCTCCTGCACAGCCGCTCGCCGGGGACTGCCTGCCTGGCGACGGCTCCCTTCCTGCCGTCCCCGGCCTTCCCGACGACGGCCCCCTCACCGTGCTCGAGGCCCTCGCCGCCGCCGCGTGGCTGATCCCGGCCGGGTGTGCCGTCGCCTACGGCGGCCTGGCCGCCCTGCTCGGCGTCGGCGGCGCCCGTCAGGCGGGCAGGGCCATGGCGGAGTCTGCCGAGGGCACGCCCTGGTGGCGCGTGGTGCGGGCTGACGGGTCCCTGCCGACTCAGCTGGCCGTCGTCGCGAAGGGACACTGGGAGACCGAGGGGACGCCGCTGCGCGGACACGATGATCCGAGGGTCGACCTGTCCGCTGCGCGCTGGCAGCCGGATGCCGCGGCGCAGCGCTCCCTGGAGCGGCTGGCGCAGCGGTCGCGCCAGGCCTGAGGCCCGAAGGCGGCCGTTAGCGTGTCCGGTGCTCCTGACAGAATCGGGGACATGGACCAGAGCACCGAGCACCCCGCCCCGCCGAACGTCGCCGACCATCCGGCCGCGGACGACGTGCAGGACGTCGCCGCCCTGCGGCAGGAGCAGCGGCAGGCGTGGGAGGAGTCCTGGGCGGAGACGTCCACCGTCGAGGGCACCGTGGCGGCCCGGCTGCGCGGACCGGACGCCGCGAAGACGGGTCCGGGAGCCTTCGCCGAGGAGCAGGAGGCCGTCGCCTCGCTCACCGCCGGGCACGGCGCCGTCCTGCTGCTCGGCGGCCCGGGCACCGGTCGCACCGCGACGCTCGTGGAGGCCGTCGCCCGCCGGCTCGAGGCGGGGCTGGACCCGGAGTCCGTGCTCGTGCTCGCACCGACCCGCCAGGCCGCGGCTCGCCTGCGGGACGCCCTGACCGTGCGCCTCGAGGCCACCGGCCACGGCACGCGCGCCGTCACACCGGTGCGCACCTGGTCCTCCTACGCGTTCGACCTGATCCGCCGCGCCCGTGTGGACGGCCCCCTACGGCACCTGGCCCGGCCGCCGCGCCTGCTCTCCGGCGCCGAGCAGGACACCGTGATCGCCGAGCTGCTGGACGGCTACGCGGAGGGCGCCGCGGTGGGTCCGGACTGGCCGCCGTCCGTGTCCGAGGCCGTCGGCACCCGCGGCTTCCGCCGCGAGGTCCGCGAGCTCGTGGACCGCATGAGCGAGTTCGGCGTGGAGCCGGGGGACCTGCAGGAGCTGGGCGCCCGGCACGGCCGACCCGAGTGGGAGGCCGCCGCGATCCTCGTGCAGGACTACCGCGACCGCATCGACCTGGGCATGGCCGAGGCGTTCGACCCCGCCGGTCTGATCTCCGCAGCCGTCCGCGTGCTCACGGACGTGGACCCGGACGACCCGGAGCGTGCCGCAGCCACGGAGGCCTTCGCCGCAGCCGAGCGCCGGAGGCTGCGGCTTGTGATGGTGGACGACCTGCAGGAGGCGACCCCGGCGGTCCACGACCTGCTCGCGGTGATCGCCCGCGGCACCGATGCGCTCCTCGCCGCCTCCCCGGACACCACCGTGCAGGGCTTCCGCGGCGCCGTCCCGGCAGAGGTCGGCGCCTATCCGGCCCGTCTGGACGAGGAGGGCGGGCCGCGTCCGGCCGCCGAACGGATCCACGTGCTCACCCAGGGCCACCGCATGTCCGCCCCCGTGCTCGAGGCCTGGGAGCGGGTGGCCCGACGCGTGGCCACCGCCTCCGCGGACCTGGCGCGCGTGCGTGGGCTGACCCGGGCGGCCGAGGACCGCACGGACGACGGCACTGCGGACGGCACCGAGGGGCCGGACGGCGGACAGATCCCGGCCCCGGCAGCCGAGGTCCACGTGGTGCCCACCGCCGCGCACGAGGACCGCCTCGTCCTGCAGCGCGTGCTGCAGGTCCACCACGGCCAGGGCGTGCCCCTGGACGAGATCGCGGTGATCGCCCGCGCCGGCTCCCGCGTCGCCGAAATCACCGCGTTCCTCGAGTCGGAGGGCGTGCCGGTGGTCCGCGACGTCGCCGGCACCGTCCTCAAGGACGAGCCCGCGGTGGCCCCGCTGCTGCACCTGCTGACCGTGGTGGCCGCCCTCGTGGACGAGGACGGCCGGGACACCGCCGAGGAGGACCGCCAGGACGTGCTCGCCGGCGTCCTGGACTCCCTCGACGTGCAGCACCTGCTGCGCGGCCGCTACGGCAGCACCACGCCGCTGCACCTGCGCCGCCTGCGCCAGGACCTGCTCGCCACGGAGCGCGCCCGCGGCGGACGCCGTGGCTCCGAGGTGCTGCTTCCGGCCGCCCTGCTGGACCCCTCGCTGCTGGGGGAGGAGGCGCCGCGCCACCACGGCCTGCAGCGCCTGTCCCGCATGCTCCACGCCGGGCTCGACGCCGCCCGGCAGGAGGGGGCCACCGCGGAGACCGTCCTCTGGGCCGTCTGGGAGGCCGCCGAACGCGGGGAGGCATGGCGCCGTCTTGCGCTCGGCAAGACCGACCGCCCGGACGCCGCCCGCGAGGGCCGGCGCGCGGACGCGGACCTCGACGCCGTCGTCGCCCTGTTCCAGATGGTCGAGCGCTATGTGGACCAGTTCCCCGGCGCTGCCCCCGCAGCGTTCTCCCGCTACATGGAGTCCCAGGATCTGCCGATGGACTCCTTGGCCCGCGGCGCGTCCGGACGGGACGCCGTCCACATGCTCACCCCCGCCTCCGCGGCCGGCCGCGGCTGGCACACCGTGCTGGTCGTCGGGATCCAGGACGGCGTCTGGCCCAACACCCGCCTGCGCGGCCAGCTGCTCGGCGCCACGGACCTGGCGGACCTCGTCCTGCACCGTCAGGGCGCGGCCTGGCCGACCCCGCACCGGATCCGCCTGCAGGAGACCCGCCAGGACGAGCTGCGCACGTTCGCCGCCGCGGTCTCACGGGCCCGTCACACGGTGGTCGGCACGGCCGTGGTCAACCATGAGGCGGCACCGTCCGAGTTCCTCGAGCTGATCGCCCGCCCCGAACGCACCGAGAAGGGCGAGCTGGTCTGCACCGAGGTCCCCGACCCGCTCACCACCGGCGCCCTCGTGGCCCGGATGCGGCGTTCGCTGGAGGAGGGCGAGGGCAAGGACGGCGCCGAGGCCGCGGGCGGCCTCGCCTGGCTCGCCGCCCAGGGCGTGGAGGCAGCCCATCCGGACCACTGGTGGGGCCTGGCCCCGCTGTCCTCGCAGGAACCGGTCGTGGACCCGGCCGGAGAGGTCCGGCTGTCCCCCTCGCGCGCCCAGATGCTCCTGCAGAACCCGCTCGACTGGATCATGTCCCAGGCCGGGGCCGAGGCGACCACCACCCTGGCGCAGTCCGTGGGCACCTTCGTGCACAGCGTCTGTGAGGCCCACCCTGCCGGCCCGCCCGAAGCGCTGCGGGACGAGGTCGAGCGTCGCCTGCCCGAGCTCGGCCTGCCGGCGGGCTGGACCGGCGAGGTCCAGCTGGAGCGGGTCCGTGAGCTCGTGGAGACCTTCATCCGCTACCTGCCCGAGTCCCGCGACGCCGGCCGTGTGTGCGTGGCCCAGGAGATCCGGATCGACGTGCCGGTGCCGCTGGCCGACGTCACCGTGCGCATCACCGGTGTGATCGACCGTCTCGAGGTGGACGCCGAGGGACGCCCCTACGTGATCGACCTGAAGACCGGCCGGAGCACCCCCACGCAGAAGGAGATGCTGCGCCAGCCCCAGCTGGCGGCCTACCAGGTGGCCCTCGCCGCGGGCGCGCTCACCGCCGAGGGCGTCGAGGTCCCCGGCGTCTCCCGACCCACCGAGCCCGGCGGCGCCGGGCTCGTGCAGCTCGGCGCGGGGACCAAGAAGGTCAAGGTCCAGGACCAGCCCGCCCTCGGCGAGGACGACGAGTGGGCATGGGCCCAGCTGGCGCTCGCCGCCGGTCGGACGGTCGGCCCGTTCTACCTGACCCTGCACGGCACAGGGGACCGTTGCCGCCACGCGGCGCTCTGCCCGCTGTGCTCCGAGGGACGGCAGGTGACCGAGTGGACCCGGTGACCGACGCCCCCAGCACCACCGCCGGCCGCCCGGGCGGCGGCACAGCCCAGAGTAGCCCAGCACCGAGCAGCCCAGCCCAGACCGTGGAGCAGCCCATGCAGATCCGCTACAGCCCCGACGAGCTCGCCCGCCTCCTGGCCACCGAGGCCGAGCAGGAGGCCGGCACCTGGCTGCGGCCCACCGCCCAGCAGGCCGAGGTCATCCAGGCGCCGCTCACGCCACGCCTGGTGGTGGCCGGCGCCGGCTCCGGCAAGACCGCCACCATGGCCGACCGCGTGGTCTGGCTCGTGGCCAACGGACTCGTCCGCCCGGACCAGATCCTCGGCGTCACCTTCACCCGCAAGGCCGCCGGCGAGCTCACCCACCGCATCAACGGCCGCCTCGAGCGGCTGCTCGCCGTGCCCGGCTTCGAGATCCCCGGGTTCGAGGGCACTGCCGAGGAGCTCGGCCGCGCCGCCGTCTCCACCTACCACTCCTACGCGGGCGCGTTGGTGCGGGACCACGGTCTGCGCATCGGCGTCGAACCCGGTGCCGTGCAGATCACCGACGCCGACGCGTATCGGATGATGCGGCAGATCGCCGAGGACGCGGATGTGGACCTGCAGGAGGGTGCACCCGCCCTGTCCACGCTCATCTCCGGCGCGCTCGGCTTGGCCGGGGACATGGCCGAGCACCTCGTCGAGCCCGACGCCGTCCGCGACTACCTGGCCGCCGAAATCGCCCACGGCGCCTCCCTGCCGCCGACCCGTGCCGGGGCCGCCCGCAACAAGGAGGCCGGCGAGCTGCTCTTCTCCCTGCGGGCCCGGCTGCTCATGGCGCACATGGTCGAGGCCTACACGGCCGCCAAGGAGGAGGCCGAGGTCATGGACTTCGGCGACCTGCTACGCCATGCTGCCCGCATCGCCGCCGCCGTCCCCGAGGTCGGCCGCATCGAGCGAGACCGCTATCGAGTGGTCCTGCTGGACGAGTTCCAGGACACATCCCACGCCCAGATGACGATCTTCGCAGGGCTCTTCGGCGCGTCCTCCGGCGAGGGCGCCGGCCACTGCGTCACCGCCGTCGGCGACCCCCACCAGTCCATCTACGGATTCCGCGGCGCCTCCGCCGGGCAGCTCTTCGACTTCCCCCACCGCTTCCCGGCGAGGGACGAGGACGCGCGGCAGGCGCCCGGCGCCGACCCGGCCGCCGCGGACGGCGAGGCGCAGACGGGGGAGGGGGCCGTCGTCGGGAGGCTGAGGCCGGCGGACGTGTCCCACCTGACGACCGCCTGGCGCAACGACGAGTCGATCCTCGCCCTGGCCAACCGGATCGTGGCGCCCATGGCCCAGCCGGAGACGGACACCGTCCAGGTGCAGCCCCTGCAGTCGCGCCCCGGCGCCTCCGCCGGCGAGGTCCGCCTGGACGAGTACGTGACCGGCGAGGAGGAGGCCGCCGACCTCGTCGCCCGGATGCAGCGGCTCGCCGACGACGCCGGCGACGGCCCCGTGCCCTCGCGGGCGATCCTCTGCCGCGGACGCGCCCAGTTCGGCCCGGTGATCGACGCGCTCGAGGCCGCCGGCGCCCCCTACCAGGTCCTCGGGCTCAACGGCCTGCTGTCCCTGCCCGAGGTCGCCGAGGTCCTCGCCGTCCTGCACGTGGTGGCCGAGCCCGGCCGCTCCGACCACCTCGTTCGCTGGCTCTCCGGCCCGCGCTGGCGCATCGGCCCGGCCGACCTGGCGCTGCTGAAGGAACGCGCCCGCTTCGTCGCCCGGCTGCGCACGCGCCAGAGCGACGAGGAGGCCGCCCGCCTCGAGGACACCAGCCCGGAGGAGGACGCGGACGCCGCCGTGCTGCTCGAGGCCCTGGACGACCTGCCCCGCGAGTCGAGCCGCTGGACCGGCCGCGATGGGCGCACCTTCTCCGCCGAGGGGCTGCGCCGGCTCACCGCCGCCCGGGACATGCTCCGCCGCCTGGCCCGCCGCACGGACATGGACCCGGCCGAGATGATCGGCGAGGTCGAGCGCGCCACCGGCCTGGACGTCGAGCTCGCCCTGCGCCCCGGACCCTCCGCCGTGGCCGCCCGGCGGCACCTGAACGCCTTCATCGACACCGCCCGGCAGTTCGGTCGCCGCGCCGTCGGACGCACCGTGGACCTGGCCGGATTCCTCGCCTGGGTCGAGTCCGCCGCCGAGCACGAGAAGGGCCTGGGCATCGAGAACGCCGAGCCGGACCCGCGCGCGATCTCCGTCCTCACCGCCCACGCCTCCAAGGGCCTGGAGTGGGACGTCGTGGCCGTGCCCGGCCTGGTGCGCGGCGCCTTCCCCTCCACCCGTGCCGACCGCTGGATGGCCCTCGGCGCCGGCGCCCTTCCGTGGCCCCTGCGCGGAGACCGGAACGCCCTCCCGCAGTGGGACCACTCGTGGGCCGAGAACGACCGCGACTGGGTGCAGAGCTCCGGGACCGTGAAGGCCAAGGCCGCCCTCGAGCTGCTCGGCTCCCGCCCGGACTTCGCCACCCTGCTCACCGAGCACGCGCTCCGGGACGAGCGGCGCCTGGCCTACGTGGCCTTCACCCGCGCCCGCAGCCGCCTCTGGCTGAGCACCTGCCAGTGGAAGGGGACCAACAAGACGCCCGTGGAGGTCTCCGAGTTCTTCGCCGAGGCCGCCGAGCTCGCCGAGGACGGCCCCACACCGGTCGCCGGCGTCGGCTGGGGGACTCGCCTCACCGACCAGCAGCGGACTGACGCCAACCCCACCGCCGGCCGCATGCGGGCGGCCCTCTGGCCGTTCGACCCGCTCGAGGGCCCGATCGCCTACGACGTGGACCCGGACGACCCCGAGGACCGCGAGGCATGGACCGAGCTGCCGCGCCGTTCCCGCGGACGCCGCGCGGCCGTCGAGGCCGCCGCCGCTGCCGTGCGCGGAGCCGATCCGGCCGACCTGGACCTGGACTCGGCGCTCGGCGCCCAGCTGGAGTGGGCCGTGCTGCGCGAGCGCGCCCTGCAGGACGCCAGCGGCGAGGTGGCCCTGCCGCAGCACCTGTCCGTCTCCCTGTACGGCGAGTTGGCGAAGGACCCGGAGGCCGTGGCGGAGCAGCTGCGCAGGCCGATGCCCCGCCCGCCGGCCCACGCCGCCCGCCGCGGCACCGCCTTCCACGCCTGGCTCGAGGACCGCTTCGAAGCCACCGGCATGCTGGACATCGACGACCCGGACGACGCCGCCGACCAGTGGATGGACGACGCCCTCGACCTCGAGCCGATGCAGCAGTGGTTCCTGTCCTCCCGCTGGGCGGACCGGACTCCCGCCCAGGTGGAGGCGCCGCTGGAGACCACGGTGGCCGGAGTGACCCTCCGCGGCCGCGTGGACGCCGTCTACCGCTCCGGAGGAGACCCGGCCGACCCCTTCGACCCGCAGGCGCAGTGGGAGCTCGTGGACTGGAAGACCGGCCGGGTCCCCACTGGCCGGGATCTGGAGAACAAGGCGCTGCAACTGGCCGTCTACCGGCTGGCCTTCTCACGGCTGCACGGGATCCCGCTGGAGAACATCGGCGCCAGCTTCGTCTACATCGCCCACGGCGAAGAGCGCACCATGGAGGCGCTCCCCGGGGAGGAGGAGCTGGAGCGGATCCTGTGTGAGGCGCTGGGCAGCCACTGACACCAGGCGGGCGCTGCGGGGTGACCGGCCTCCTCGACCGTCGCGGGCCGGCAGAGAGCCTCGGCGGCCGGCGCCGGATCAGGCCCGGTGCGAGCCGCCGGTGCGCGGCGTGCCGGACGGCGGCACTGCCGGCAGCACGCCGGTCTCGGCCTCGTCGTCCACGCCGGAGGCGGGGGCGCCGAGCTCGGCGCGCTCCGCCTCGGCGCGGCGGGCCTGCTTGGCGGCACGCTCCGCCTCGGCTCGCCGGGCCTGCTCGGCGGCGCGCTCGGCCTCCTCGGCCGCCCGGATCCCGTCCTCGAGCTCGCCGAGCATCTCCTCCGCCTCCGCCACCATGGCCGTGTCGTGGCGGTCCACGCCGCGCACCAGCCACTGGGCGAGGGCGAACTCGGCCACCAGGGCGGCGCGGCGCATCAGGTGCTCGTCGCCGTCGTCGGCGGCGCCGGCGGCCCCCCGGCGCGCACGGTAGGCCTCGAGCACGCGGTCTGCGAAGTCGGGGTCCTCGACGGCGGCCAGCCAGGCGAAGTCCACGGCCGGGTCGCCCACATGCAGGTCGGTCCATCCGGTCACCCCGACCACCCGGCCGCGCTCGAGCAGCAGGTTCTCCTCGTGCAGGTCGCCGTGGACCGGGACGGGCTCGAAGCTCCAGAGCTCCTTCTCCTCCAGGGCGGTCTCCCAGCGGCGCAGCAGCGTGGCCGGGATGCGGCCGGTGGTCGCGGCCTGGTCCAGCTCGTTGAGCCGGCGGGTGCGGACCTGCTCGGGGGTGTACACCGGGAGGTCGGCCAGGGCCACCACCTGGTCCGGGAGGGTGTGGATGGCGGCCATCACCCGGGCGACGTCCGCCACGGCCGCTTCGCCGGCGTCCACTAGGTCCTCGAGCGGATGCACGGCCCCCGGCATGTCCTGGTAGACGAAGGTGCGCAGCCCGTCCAAGCGGACGGCACCGGCCACGGACGGGGTGCGGAAGGGGAGGTTCGCCCGCACGGCAGGCGTGAAGCCGGCGAGCACCTGAAGCTCGGTCTCCAGGCGCATGGCGGCCTCCGGGGTGTGCGGGGAGCGGACGCGCCAGCGCTCGCCCCTCTCGGCCAGCACGATCGCCGAGGAGAAGTCCGCGGGGTCGTCCGGGCTGGCCAGCACGCCGGTCGGGGACAGGCCCGGGACGGCAGCGGCGGCAAGGGCGGCGAGATGCATGGGCTGACGGTTCACGCCCACAATCCTAGGTCCGTCCGGGCTCGTCGCCCTGGGGCGACACCGGCCCCGGTGTGGCTCTCGGGCCCCGTCCAGACGCCGTTGATACGGTGGAGCGCCTGCCCGTGCGGGCACGCCGACGCCGAAGCGCCCGAAGGAGTCTGGAACACCCGTGAGCTCGCCCGATGAGATCCTCCGCGGCCTCGACGCCGAGCAGCGCCAGGCCGCGACCGCGCTCCACGGACCCGTCTGCATCCTCGCAGGCGCCGGCACCGGCAAGACCCGCGCCATCACCCACCGCATCGCGTACGGCGTGGCCTGCGGCGTCTACGACCCGCAGCGCACGCTGGCGCTGACCTTCACGGCGCGCGCCGCCGCGGAGATGCGCACCCGCCTGCGCGACCTCGGCGCCCACGGCGTCCAGGCCCGCACCTTCCACGCGGCCGCCCTGCGCCAGCTGCGCTACTTCTGGCCCCATGCCGTGGGCGGGTCCATGCCCAACGTGATGGAGAACAAGGTCCGCCTGCTCACGCAGGTGGCCCAGCGCATGCGCATGAGCGTGGACCGCGCCGCCCTGCGTGACCTCGCCTCGGAGATCGAGTGGGCGAAGGTGTCCCTGCACGCCCCCGAGGCCTACGCCGAGGCGGCCGCGGAGCGGGACATGCCCTCCGGCTGGACCCCGGTCACCGTGGCCCGCCTCTACGCCGGCTACGAGGAGCTCAAGACGGCGCAGCAGGCCATCGACTTCGAGGACGTGCTCCTGATCCTGGTGGCCATCCTGGAGTCCGAGGAGCGCATCGCGGCCACCGTCCGCGAGCAGTACCGGGTGTTCGTGGTGGACGAGTACCAGGACGTCTCTCCGCTGCAGCATCGGCTCCTGGACCTGTGGCTCGGCGGCCGCGACGACCTCTGCGTGGTGGGCGACGCCTCCCAGACCATCTACTCCTTCACCGGCGCGACCTCCGATTTCCTCACGGGCTTCCGCGAGCGCTACCCGGACGCCACCCAGGTGAAGCTCGTCCGGGACTACCGCTCCAGCCCCCAGGTGGTCGAAGCCGCCAACCGGCTGCTGGCCGACCGCACCCGCGCCGGGGCCCGCGACCGTTCCCTCCCGGCGTGGCCGGAGCCGCTGCAGCTGGTGTCCCAGCGCGAGTCCGGCCCGCAGGTCGTGTTCGCCGAGTGCGACGACGACGAGGCCGAGGCCGGCTGGGTCGCCGAGCAGGCGAAGCGGCTCATCGACGAGGGCGTGCCCGCCTCGGAGATCGCCGTCCTCTTCCGCACGAACGGCCAGTCCGAGGCGTTCGAGACCGCCCTGACCACGGCGGGCATCGGCTACCTGCTGCGCGGCGGCGAGCGGTTCTTCTCCCGCGCCGAGGTCCGGGACGGCATCCTGCAGCTGCGGGCGGCCGCCCGCGCGGCCCAGGACCTCACCGGTGCCGACGTGATCCAGCGCGTCAAGGACGTGCTGTCCTCACTCGGCTACACGGACGAGCCTCCGGCCGGCTCCGGGGCCCACCGCGAGCGGTGGGAGTCCCTGCGGGCGCTCGTGCACCTGGCCGAGCAGCTGGCGGACACCCGCGGCGCGGAGTTCACCCTCACCGAGCTGGTGGCCGAGCTGGACGAGCGCGCCGAGCACCAGCACGCCCCGGCGGTCCAGGGCGTCACCCTGGCGTCCCTGCACTCGGCCAAGGGCCTGGAGTGGGACGCCGTCTTCCTCGTGGGCCTGTCCGAGGGGCTCATGCCGATCTCCTTCGCGGACACCCCCGCGGAGGTGGACGAGGAGCGCCGCCTGCTCTACGTGGGAATCACGCGTGCGCGCAAGCACCTCTGTCTGACCTGGACGCTGTCCCGCGGCGGCGGCCGGTCCACCCGCAGGCCGTCCCGCTTCCTGTCCGCGATCGACTCCACGCTCGGAGGCAACCGCAAGGCCGCGGCGGCCTCGGCGTCGGCCGCCCCGGCCCGCCGCCGGCGCAGCGCGGCCCCCGCGACCTGCCGCACCTGCGGCGAGGTCCTGGACACCGGCGCCGAGCGAAAGATCGGGCGCTGCATCGATTGCCCGGCCACCTATGACGAGGCCGTTCTGGACACGCTCAAGGACTGGCGGACGGCCAAGGCGAAGCAGATGCGCAAGCCGCCGTTCGTGGTGTTCACGGACGCCACGCTCGTCGCGATCGCCGAGACCATGCCGCGCTCCGCGGCCGAGCTGCTCAGGATCTCCGGCGTCGGCAGGATCAAGCTGGAGTCCTACGGGGAAGAGGTCATCGAGCTGCTCCACGGCACCGACGTCGCCTGAGCTGTCCGAGCCGCCCCTCGCCAGAGCCCTCACCCGCCGCAGGCGCAGCCCGGCCAGGGCGCCACGGACTCCTCGGCCACGCTCAGGGGCGACGACCGTGGTCCGGGGGCCTGGTCCCGCACCCGCCAGGCGAGTCCCGGCACCGGCCCGCTCTTCAGGGCCGCGACCACCACGCAGGCCGTGAGGCGGGCCCGCTCCACCGGGTCCCGGCCGGCACCGGCCCGGTGCAGTGCCGCGGTCCGCTGCGCCCGGAGCGGGTCCCCCTGTCCGGCCCAGCGCTCCCAGCACAGCGGGCATCCCGGGACGTCCGGCGCGCACCAGGGCCCCACGAGCGTGTCCTCGTCACGCAGCACCACCGGCAGGACGATGTGCCCGCCGGCCTGCGCCCGCGCCAGCCGGTCCGCGTCCCAGGCGCCCGCCGCCACCGTCACCGTGACCGCCCCGATCGCGCGGCGTCCAGCCGGGTGACAGGCCACCGCGGCGACCCCGCGGTCTCCGAGGCGCTGGGCCAGCGCCTCGGCCCGCGGCCGCCCGACGTCCGCGGTGACGAGCCCGTGGCCCAGCTCCTCCGCCCGCACCGGGCGCCGGTCCGTCAGCCCGAACCGTCCGACCCCGGCGGCTGCCAGCAGGTCGGCCACCGCGGCCCCGGTCGGCCCGAGCCCGTCCACGTGCACGGCGTCCGGCAGCGCCCGGCTCGGCGCCGGAGCAACTTGCGTCTCGTTCCCGCCGCTGTCCCGGCGCCCGTCTGCTCCGGGGTCCGCTGCGCCGTCCGCCCCAGGGTCCGCTGCGCCGTCCGCCCCTGCGCCCTCGACCAGCACCGGTGCCAGGCCTTCCAGCACCAGGGCCAGCTCCGTCTTCTCCATGCCGCAGCGGCGCGCCAGCGCAGCCGCGGAGCCGCGTCCGGCCACCGTCCCCGCCGACAGCTCGGCCAGCAGCGTCCGCACCCCGCGGGGCCGGACGTCCACCACCACGGCCCGCGGCCCGTTGCCCACCTGCACCTGCCCCGGGCCGACCTGCACCGTCGACACCGTCGGATCGATCCGCATGCTCTGTCCCCTCCGGCGTCCCTTACGACGCCTGCGACCACTCCGGTCCGCCGCGGATCCGTCCGCGGCGGGTCCGCTCCAGCGTCGCATCGACGCGTCCGACCGCCCCGCGGCCGTCCACAGCAGGCCGTCCCCCGACGACGCCCGTGCGGTCCGGTCCTCCACAGGTGCCGCCTCCGAGTCCCGGACGGTGCACAATGTGGGGATGCCTTTCAACGGAGGATCGCGTCGCCGCTCGAGTCCGCGCCGCGCAGCGGCTGGCTCCCGCGCCTCGGCCGGCGGCCGTTCCGGCCGCGCCCCCGCCGTGCGCGCCACGGAGCTCACCGAGGTCCATGGGGTCCCGCTGACGCTCATCCGCTCCACGGCCCGTCGCCGCACCGTGTCCGCGGCCTGGCGGGACGGCCGGCTGCGCATCCTGCTGCCCGCCGGCCTGGCGGCGGGGGAGGAGCGCCAGTGGATCGAGCGCATGATCGCCAAGGCCCCGGCCCCGCCGGCGGCCCACGACGACGGTCCCGCACCCGACGACGGCTCCCTGGCCGCCCGCGCGGAGCGCCTCCGCGCTCGCCTTGTGCCCGAGGCGCCCCGCCCGACGTCCGTGACCTGGTCCTCCCGGCAGCGGCAGCGGTGGGGCTCCTGCACCCCGTCGCGTCGCACCCTCCGCATCTCCACCCAGGTGCACGGCATGCCGGAGTGGGTCCTGGACGCCGTGCTGGTCCACGAGCTGGCCCACCTGCTCGAGTCCGGCCACGGACCGGCCTTCCGGCGCCTGGTGTCCCGGTACGACCGCTACGCCGAGGCCATGGCCTTCCTCCAGGGCGTCACCTTCGCCACCGGCCGCGGGCTCAGCCCGGACGCCGTGCCGGACGCCACCCCGGACCAGGCTGCGGATACCGAGTCCTGAACGTCCTGAACGCGAAGAGGCCGCCGCCCCGGCGGGGGAGCGGCGGCCTCGTCGTCTTCACCGGACGACCGTCCCGGGTGCGCCTGTCGCGGGCGGAGGGCGGCCGTCGTCGGCGAGGACCGGGCGGTCAGCAGGAGGGGATCACTTCTCCTTCGGGGCGTCCCCGAACCCGCCGTCCAGCAGGCGGCGCAGCTCGTCGTCGAGGGAGTCGGTGGTCCTGTCCTGCTCCTCGCGGCGGCCGGCGTAGCCGGTCGGATCGTCCAGGTCCTCGGCGGTGGGCTGGCGCTCCGGATGGCGCCAGACCTCCTCCCGGTACTGCTTGCCGTGGGTCTTGGTGATCTCCGCCCACAAATCGGAGGCGGCATGCAGGCGGCGCGGGCGCAGCTCAAGACCCACGAGCGCGGCGAACGCGTGCTCGGCCGGGCCGCCGGAGGCGCGGCGGCGGTTCATCGTCTCGCGCAGCGCCGCGGCGTGGTCCAGGGGAGCGGCGGCCTCGGCGACCACCACGTCCACCCACCCCTCCACCAGGGCCAGCAGCAGCTCCAGCTGCTCGAGGGCCGCGCGCTGGGTGGCGTCCGGCTCGGCGATGAAGGAACGGCCGTCGAACACCTGCTGCATGGACTCCGGGTCCATCGGGTCCACGTTCGCCGCGGCGGACTCGATGCCCTCGGTGTCCAGGCGGATTCCGGCGGCGTACTGCTCGATCGCCGCGAACAGGTCCCGCTCCAGCCACGGGGAGTGGAGGAACAGGCGCATCCGGGCCACCTCGCGCAGGGCCAGGTAGATGCGCAGCTGGTCGTCCGGGACGGACAGCCCGTCCCCGAACTCCTCGATGTTCACCGGCAGCATGGACAGGGTGTGGCCGGCCAGGGGGAAGCCGATGTCGGTGCCGGAGAGCACGTCCTTGCCGATCTCGCCCACGGCCGTGCCCAGCTGCAGGCCGAACATGGTGCCGCCCATGTTCTGCAGCATCGGCTTCAGGCCCTCCAGGCCGCCGAGCATGCCTGCCATCTCCTCGGGCATCTGCCGGGAGAGCTGCTGCTCGATCGCCGCGGACATCGCCCGGGACAGCGAGGTGGCGACCGGCTCTGTCATGCGGCGCCAGCTGTCCATGGTCGCCTCGACCCATTCGGCACGGGAGACGGCCTTGCCGATCAGGCCGGACTGCTCGGTGTCGGTCGCGCCGTCGAGCCACAGTTCGGCCAGGCGCAGCGCCTCGTCGACCTCGCGGCGGGCGAACGAGCCCACGGACGGGTCGGTGCCGGCCACGGCCTGGCGGGCCGCGTTCTTGGCCAGGTCCCAGTTCACGGGACCGGACTGGCCGGACGCGGCCGGGTTCATCATCGCCTGGAACTGGGCCATCATCTGCTGCATCATCGCCGGGTCCATCTGCGACGGGTCGAAGCCGGGCATGGCGCCGCCGCCGGGGCCGCCCATCTGCTCCATGGCGCGGCGGATCTCCTCCGGGTCCGGGCCCTGACCGCCGAAGAGGCGCCCGAGCATCTCCTCCAGGGGGTCGCGCTCGTCGCCGGATCCGGGGTTCTTCGGGTCGTTGGTCATGTCCTTCAGCGTAGTGGCGTCGGCCGTGCCCTGTCTGTGCCGGGGCCCGTCCGCGGGCCGGTGTTCGCCACCAGGTGACGGCCGCGGGCCGCCCGCGGGACGCGGTGTGCCGGCCTCTGCCGGGCGCCCGGGCGACTTGGGAGGACATGCCCGAGGGCCGTCGTCGGGGAACGGAGTAGACTGGCGGGGCCGTTCCGTGTCCGTCGCACGCCGACGGCGCACGGACCCGCCCCGCCGAGCCCGCCTCGGCCGAGCTACAGGAAGCGGTGCCGCGTGCCCCAGAAGACACCCTCTCCGGAGCCGCGCCCGGACGCGCCCCGGGGACCTGCATCTGCGGCCCGACCCCGCCACGCCTCGCCGCCCGCCGGAACCACGACGACGGCCGCCCGCCGCCGCAGGCCGCCTCGCCTGGCCGGCTGGATCGCCGCGGCCAGCGCGACGGTCGCCGTGGCCGCGCCGACCCCCTACATCGTGGAGAGCCCCGGCCCCGCCATCGACGTCCTCGGCACCTATGAGGGGCACGAGGTCCTCACCGTCACCGGCGAGGAGGACACGGCCCAGGTGGACGACCACGGCGCCTCCGAGGGCCGCCTCGACATGACCACCGTGCTCGTGGGCGGGCCGCCGACCGGAACCACCACCGTCTCGGACCTGCTCGGAGCCCTGCTGGACCCGGGCGCAGACGTGATCCCGCGGGAGCTCGTCTACCCGACCGGCACCACCTCCGAGGAGGTCAGCGCCGGCAACACGGCCGCCATGGCCTCGTCCCAGGAGATCGCCACCGCGGCCGCCCTCACCGAGCTCGGCGTGGACTACCGCACCCAGCTGACCGTGCAGGAGTTCACCGAGGGCAGCGCCTCGGAGGGGGCGCTGCAGGTGGCAGACGTGATCCTGGAGGCCGACGGCGAGCAGGTCTCGGACGTGTCTGCGCTCAAGAACGTCCTCAACGCCTCGGGCGGAGACCCGGTGCCCATGACCGTGCGCCGCGACGGCGAACAGATGCGGATCGACGTCCCCGTGTCCGCGGCCCCCACCGACGGGCCGGACCGCTGGCTCATGGGCGCGTACCTGCAGCAGACGTTCGAGTTCCCCGTGCAGGTCGACATCGCGCTCGAGGACATCGGCGGCCCCTCCGCCGGGCTGATGTTCGCCCTGTCCATCGTGGACCGGCTCTCGCCGGGCGACCTCACCGGCGGGCGGCACATCGCCGGCACGGGGACCATCACCCCGGACGGCGTCGTCGGGGCGATCGGCGGCATCCCGCAGAAGGTCCGCGGCGCCCGGGAGGCCGGGGCCGAGGTGTTCCTCGCCCCCATGGAGAACTGCGCAGATCTGGACGGTCGGGTCCCGGAGGGGCTGACCGTGTACGCCGTGGACACCCTGTCCACGGCCCGGGACACGGTGGACGCCGTGGCCCACGGGCGCACCCCCGAGGGGGTGCGCACCTGCGGCTGACATCGGCCGCACCACGACCCGGACGGTGGGGGAGCGCAGCACGATGCCGTGCCGCGCAGCCCCGCACCGGCACCACGGAGTCCCCGTCGGACGGACGGGGCGCCGAGACCATCAGCACGAGTCCCGCAGGCGGCGGGACGGGAAGCACCACAGAGGAGACGAGTGAGCTTCGGACAGTCAGGAAGCGGGCCCTTCGGAGGCCCGCCGCATCAGGGAGGATCCGGCGGATCGCCGGGGAAGGGGAACGACGGACCGTTCGGCGCCTTCGGGCCCTTCAACCCGTTCGGCGGCCGCGGCGACGACGGTGACGGCGCCGGCGGCCGCGGAGGAGCGGGCCGCGGCCCCTTCGGCGGAGGCGACGGGGGCGAGGGCGGCGGTGCCCGGAAGGGTGGGCAGTCCCGTCGACCGGGTCGTCCGAGCGCCCTGGTGCTCACCCTGATCTCCGTGGTCGTGCTGGTGGGGCTCTTCGTGCTCTTCACCGGCGTCTACACCGAGATCCTCTGGTTCAACCAGATCGGCTTCGCGGATGTGTTCTGGACGGAGATCTGGACCCGTGTGGCCCTGTTCGCGGTCGCCGCGGTCGTCATGGCCGCGGCCGTGTGGCTGTCCGTGCGCCTGGCCTGGAAGGGCCGCCCGCAGAAGGCGCCCTCGGCCGGCCGCGACTCGCTGAGCCAGTACCAGCGGCAGCTCGAGCCGATGCGCCGCCTGGTGTTCGTCGCCGTTCCCGTGGTGGTCGGCCTGTTCGCCGGCTCCGCCGCCATGAACGGCTGGCAGACGGTCCTGCTGTTCCTGAACCAGGAGCCCTACGGCAAGCAGGATCCGCAGTTCGGCATGGACATCAGCTTCTACCTGGCCACCCTGCCGTTCCTCGGCATGCTGGTCAGCTTCCTGATCTCCGTGACCCTGGTGGCCGGCATCGCCGGCCTGCTGGTCCACTACCTCTACGGCTCGATCCGCGTGGAGGAGCGCGGCGGCGTGACCGTGGAGAAGCCCGCCCGCATCCATGTGGGCGTCTTCGCCGCGCTGTTCCTGCTCCTGCAGGGTGTGAACTACTGGCTCGCCCGCTACCGCACCCTGCAGTCGCAGGACGGCGGCTGGGCCGGCGCCCTGTACACGGACGTGCACGCCGTGATCCCGACCTCCGCGATCCTCGCGGTGACCGCGGTGATCGTGGCCGCCCTGTTCGTGGTGACCATCCTCAACGGCCGCTGGCGCGTCGCCCTGGTGGGCACCGCGGTCCTGGTGATCACCTCGCTCGTGGTGGGCGCCGGCTACCCGTTCCTGGTGCAGCAGTACCAGGTGCAGCCGTCCGAGCGCTCCCTCGAGGCCGAGTACATCAAGCGCAACATCGAGATGACCCGCGAGGCCTATGGCCTGCATGACGTCGAGACCACGAACTACGAGGGCGCCACCGACGCCGAGGCCGGCGCGCTGGCGGGCGAGTCCGCGAACACCGCGAACATCCGCCTGATGGATCCGAACCTGCTCTCGCAGACCTACGGCCAGCTCCAGCAGTTCCGCCCGTACTACACCTTCCCCGACACGCTGCACGTGGACCGCTACGAGATCGAGGGGGAGACCCGCGACACCGTGGTGTCCGTCCGCGACGTCAACGTCAGCGAGGACCAGTCCTGGGTGAACAGCCACATCGTCTACACCCACGGCTACGGCATGGTGGCCGCGGACGCCTCCGAGGTGGCCGCCCAGGGCCGGCCGAAGTTCCTGCTCTCCGGCATCCCCACCACCGGCGCGCTGGCGGACGAGAAGGACTACGAGCCGCGCATCTACTTCGGCACCAACTCGCCGGAGTACTCCGTGGTGGGCGCTCCCGAGGGCGCGGCGCCGAAGGAGCGCGACCGCCCGCAGACCGCCGACTCCGGCGAGGACACCGCCTACACCTTCTCCGGCGACGGCGGCCCGTCCGTGGGCAACCTGTTCAACCAGCTCGCCTACGCCGTGAAGTTCGGCTCCACCGAGCTCGTGCTGTCCTCCGATGTGAACGAGGAATCGCAGATCCTGTACGACCGTGACCCGGTGGAGCGCGTCCAGAAGGTCGCCCCGTTCCTCACCGTGGACTCGAACGCCTACCCGGCGATCGTGGACGGGCGCATCCAGTGGATCGTGGACGCCTACACCACCTCGGACGCGTTCCCGTACTCGACCGCGCAGGCGCTGGGCGAGGCCACCACCGACGCCCTGAACCGCAACGAGCAGTTCAACCTCTCCGGCCAGGTGAACTACATCCGCAACTCCGTGAAGGCAACGGTGGACGCCTACGACGGCACCGTGAAGCTCTACGCGTGGGACACCGAGGACCCGCTGCTGAAGGCCTGGCAGAACGTGTACCCGGACATCATGCACCCGTACTCCGAGATGAGCGCGGAGCTGATGGACCACGTCCGCTACCCGGAGGACATGTTCAAGGTGCAGCGTGAGCTGCTCGGCCGATACCACGTGACCGATGCGGACGACTTCTACGAGAACAACGACGCCTGGTCGGTCCCCTCGGACCCGACCCAGGACGACGACAACGTGAAGCAGCCGCCGTACTACATGACCATGCAGATGCCGGGCCAGGACGAGGCCGCGTTCTCGCTGACCTCGACCTTCATCCCGCAGATCACGCAGGGCGCGCAGCAGCGCAACGTGCTGTACGGCTTCCTCTCCGCCGACGGCGACGCCGGCACCGGCGAGGACGGCCAGAAGCGCGACTCCTACGGCACGCTCCGCCTGCTCGAGCTGCCGCGCCAGACCACGGTCCCCGGACCGGGCCAGGCGCAGGCGAACTTCGACTCGAACGACAGCGTGTCCCAGGAGCTGAACCTGCTCCGCCAGGGCGCCTCGGACGTGATCAACGGCAACATGATCACCCTCCCGGTGGCCGGCGGCATCCTCTATGTGCAGCCGGTGTACGTGCGGTCCTCGGGCCCCACCTCGTACCCGACCCTGCGCAAGGTGCTCGTCTCCTTCGGCGACCAAGTCGGCTTCGCGGACACCCTGGAGGGGGCCCTGAACCAGGTCTTCGACGGCGACTCGGGTGCGGTGACGCCGGAGGAGCAGCAGGAGTTCGACAAGGGTGAGACCGGCGGCGGAGAGGCCGGTGACGGAGGCTCCGACGAGGGCGGCTCCGACGAGGGTGAGACCGGCGGCGACACCCCGGCCCCGGCCGGCTCCGACCTGGAGAAGGCCCTCAAGGAGGCGCAGGACGCCATCGAGCGCGGCGAGGAGGCGCTGGCCGAGGGCGACTGGGCCGAGTACGGCAAGCAGCAGGACCGCCTGAACAAGGCCCTCGAGGCGGCGATCGCCGCCGAGGAGGAGGCCAAGAAGGCGCAGGACTGACGCCTGCGGCGCCCTTCCCGACGACGGCCCCGGCCCTCCGTCTCCCGCCTCACGCGGGGACGGGGCCGGGGCCGTCCGGCGTCCGGGGACGCGCTCGAGGTCGGGGGCCCGTGCGACGGATACACGGGACCGCGGCGGGCGCGGCGGGGTGCCCGCCGCTCCGATGTGGGCAGTGTCACGCCCAGATCGGGCACCCTCGATTTGGTGCTCCCGGCGGAGGTGTGTAAAGTAGAACAAGTCGCCGCGGGGTGGAGCAGTTCGGTAGCTCGCCGGGCTCATAACCCGGAGGTCGCAGGTTCAAATCCTGCCCCCGCAACGAGAAAGGCCCCCAGGACTTCGGTCCTGGGGGCCTTGTGCATGCCGGTGGCGGCGCACCGCGGCATGCAGGGGAGACGGTGCACGTGCGGCGGCCCCCGGACCGGGGAGTCCGGGGGCCGTCGGGCTGTCCGGGGGAGCGGCCGTCGTCGGGCCCCTCCGGTGCGGATCAGTTCTGGGTGCCGGTGCCGGTCTCGGTCTGCTCGGCCGAGTAGTCCATGGAGAGCTCGGCGTCCTCGGAGTCGGCGCCGGAGGTCAGCTCGGACGGCTGGGAGCCGCCGGCCTTGAGGGCCGCCAGGCGGGCCTCGACCTCGGTCTGCTCGCCCAGGTCCTCGAGGGACTCGAACTGGGAGTCCAGGGAGGAGGCGGCGAGCTCCTGCTGGCCGCGCACGCGGGCCTCCTCGCGGCGGACCTTCTCCTCGAAGCGGGAGACCTCGGAGGTCGGGTCCAGCAGGTCGATGGACTTCACGGCGTCGGCCACGGCGGACTGGGCCTTGGCGGACTTCGCGCGGGCGGTGAGCTCGTCGCGCTTGGACACCAGCTGCTGGCGCTTGACCTTCATCTGGTCCAGGCCGGTCTTGAGACGCTCCACGATCTCGCGCTGCGAGGTGATGGTCGGCTCGGCGGCCTTCGCCTGGCGCTCGGCATCCATCTGACGCTCGATGGCGACCTTGGCGAGGTTGTCGAACTTGGCGGCGTTCGCCTCGTCACCGGAGGAGCGGAACTGGTCGGCCTTCTGGGAGGCGGCGAGGGCCTTCTGGCCCCAGCTGCGGGCGGCGTCCTGGTCCTCGCGGTAGTCGTCCTCGATCATCCGGAGGTTGCCGATGGTCTGGGCCACGGCGGACTCGGCCTCCGCGATGTTGTTGGTGTAGTCCCGGACCATCTGGTCCAGCATCTTCTGCGGGTCCTCGGCCTTGTCCAGCATGGCGTTGATGTTGGCCTTCGCCAGGGTGGAGATGCGGCCGAAGATGGACTGCTTGACCATGGGCGTTTCCCTTCTGTGGTGCCGGCGTCGTGAGCTGCCGACTCGGTGTTCATCGTGTACAGGCCCCCTCAGGGCCGGTTCCGAGGCCCCTCACGGGGCGTCGGTCCGGTCCGTGGGACCGGTGGACTGCATGCGGCGCGTGCCGCAGGGACGGCGTGTGCCGGCCGGATCAGAAACTGCCTCCCGAGAGGTCGCCGAATCCGCCGAAGTCGCCTCCGGACAGGCCGCCGCCGCCGAGTCCGCCGAATCCTCCGCCGCCCCAGTCGGAGCCGCCGGAGGAGCCACCGGAGTTCAGGATCGAGTTGATCAGGATGCCTCCCAGCATGGCACCGCCCAGGCCGGAGCCGAAGGACGAGCCGCCGCGGCGGCGGTAGCGGTCGGCGCCGCCGAAGCCCTGGCCGAATCCCGCACCGCCGTACTGCATGCCGAACGAGGTCACGTCACGGCGGGCCAGCTCGGAGGCGCGCTCGGCCAGGTCGGAGGCGTGGTGGGCGGCGTCGAGCGCCTCGGCCGGATCCGAGGTGCGCATACCGCGGGCGGCGTCGAGCGTCCGGGCGGCCTCGGAGAGCTTGGACCGTGCCTCGGGGCCGACGGCGCCGCGGCGGGCCGAGATGAAGTCTGCGGTGCCGTCGATCTGGCCCTGGGCGTGGGTGATCGCCGAGGGCAGCATGCGAGAGGCCTGCATGGCGTGCTCGCGGGCGTCGCGGACACCGGCCAGCGGTGCGTGGAGCTGACGGTGCGCTGCCTCGAGGCGGTGGATCAGGTCCACGGGGTCCGGGCGGCCGGCGTCCATCTGCGTGCGCACGTCCTGCAGGACGGCCTTGAGTCCGCCGGTCGGTCCGGCGAGCTCGGGACTGCGGCCGGAGTCCACCACGGCCTGGGCCTCTGCCACATCCTGGCGGCACTGGGCCACGCCCTGGCGCAGGTGCTCCATGGTCTCGGCGAGCGTGCCCTCGGCGCGGCGGACGGCCTCGGTGAGGGTGCGCACCTGGTCGAGCGCCTCCTCGGCGGCGCGCACGGCCAGGGCCGCGGTGGGGCGGTCCCCGGCGTCCCAGGACGTCCGGGCCTTCTCCTCTGCGGTCCGCACGAAGTCCAGGCGCTCACGGGCCTGCTCCGCGTTGTCCCCCACCTCGGCGAGGGCGGAGTCCGCGTAGGAGGAGTGCAGGCGCACGAGGGTCTGCTCCGCCTCGGTCACCTTCTCCTCCGCTGCGGGCACGGCGGAGCCGAGCTCCCCCAGGGCGTCCGGGACGCGGTTCTCCAGGTCGCGGAGCTGCTCGAACTCCTTCTGATGGGCGGCGAGGGCGGCGCCGACCTCGTCGCAGCGTCCGATGATCTCCTTGAGCCAGCGGCGCTGGTCCTCCTCGGTGTCCGGGATGTCGTCCTCCATCTGCTGCTGCAGCTGGAAGGAGGCGCGCATGTGCTCCTTCGCCGTGGCGATGTCCTCCTTGAAGGTGGCGATCGCGTCCGCGCCGTACGCCGCCTCCGCGAAGCCCACCTCCTGTTCTGAGGAGCGGATCGCGTCGTCCGCGGCGACGAGCTTCGAGCCGGCCTTCGCGTGCAGCTCCTCGAGGGGCATCTCGTCCAACGGGTCCTTCGGCGCCGCCGGGGCGGAGGCGACCTGTCCCCGTTCCGGGGTCCGGGAATGGTCCTTCCGTGACCGCTTCCACACGAGGTAGCCGCCGGCGCCCAGGCCCGCGGCCACCAGGCCACCGGTGAGCGCTCCGGCCGCGCCGGAGCCGGAGTCGGAGCCGGTCGTCGCGCCCCCGCCCTCGCCCTGGGGCAGGGCGCCGTCCGGGGTGTACTCCTGGCCGCTCTCTCCGCGGCCGTCCAGGGTGCCGTCCGCGGCGTCGTCCACGCCCTGCACTGCGGCGACGGCGGGGGCGAGCCAGTCCGGGGTGTCCCCGGTGGTGTTCTTCTGCAGCGACGGGGTCACGTAGGTGCGGGTGATGTCGTCCTGCATGGCGTTCAGCTGCGATCCGTCCGCGGCATCGAGCGCGTAGCGGCGGGTCTCCACGGCGATCGCCAGCACCGTGTCGTTGGTGCTCAGGCTGTTGGTGTCCGCGAAGTCCTGCACGAACGCCCTGTCCCCGTTCGGGAACTGGTCCACGTAGACCACGTAGAGGCTCTCGCCGGTGTCCTGCCGCAGCTGTGCGACCTCGGACTCGAGACGGGACTCCTCGGAGGAGGAGAGCACGTCCGCCTGGTCCACCACGAAGGTCCCGGGCGGGACGTCCATGGCCGCATGCGCCCCGGTCGCGGCCGCCGCGGCGAGCGCTCCGACGCCGCCGACCAGGACCGCACGGGCGAGCACGGGGACGGGACGGCGGAGAGGTGGTCGCTGCACGGAACGCTCCTGACGGTCGGGGAGCCGCGGCCATGCCCGGGTTTCCCGGGGTCCGACGCGCGGCGTCGGCTTGGTGGCAGTCTAGGCAGGGCGGACACCCCCGGTGAAGGGATCGGACGCATACTCCGCCCACAGCTGACGCGGGCGTGTCGCGGGCACAGCGATGTCTCCGCGAAGCCGCGGCTGACCTCCAGGCTGATTCCAGGAGATGTCCAGAGAACCGCTCCATCATGGACTCCATCGACCCCACGCCGACCCGGCGAACACCACCAGCACGGACGGCGGCGCCCCGCGGCTCGAGCCCCGAGGCGACGCACGAGAGGACCAGGACCATGTCGTACCCCCAGCAGCCGGCGCCGACCGACGTCAACGGCCAGACCCCGACTTCCGCGGGCAGCGGCGAACGCAGCCCGAAGCGCGTCGGCACCGGACTGCTGGCGGCCTGTGTGCTCGCCGCCGGACTCGTCGGCGGCGGCGTGGGGGCCGGTGCCGTCGCCCTCGCGAACGGCGGCGCGCCGGCCGCGTCGTCCACGCAGGACGGCGGGGACGGGGACGGGGACCGGGGCACCGAGACCGGCGACGGCGCCGCCCAGGACCCGCAGGATGCTCAGAGGCCCGGTGAGAGCGGTGCGGCGGACCGCAGCGCCGAGGCCGGCACGGTGAGCAAGGCGGCCGAGAAGGCCTCCCCTTCCGTCGTGACGATCTCCACCATCGCGAGCTCCGGCAGCGGCTCCGGCTCCGGCGTCGTGCTGGACGAGGAGGGCCACATCCTGACCAACAACCACGTGGTCACCATGGGCGGCACGACCTCCGACGCGGAGCTGACCGTCCAGACGTCGGACGGCTCGGTCTACGCGGCGAAGGTCGTCGGCACCGACCCGAAGTCCGACCTCGCCGTCATCAAGGTGGACGCCGAGGACCTCACCCCGATCGGCATCGGCACGTCCGAGGACGTGCAGGTCGGCGACCAGGTGGTCGCCATCGGCGCCCCGCTCGGCCTGGCCGGGACGGTCACGGACGGCATCGTCTCCACGCTGAACCGCACCATCTCGGTGGCGTCCTCGGAGGTCCCGGACAACACCTCCGAGGGATCCCCGTACGAGTTCCAGTTCCCGCAGCAGGGCGGCGGTCAGCGGACCCAGGGGTCCGTGTTCCTCAATGTCATGCAGACGGACGCCGCCATCAACCCGGGCAACTCGGGCGGCGCGCTCGTGGACGCCAACGGCGACCTGGTCGGCATCAACGTGGCCATCGCCTCGGCCGGTGGCCAGGGGCAGAGCGGTGAGTCCGGCAACATCGGCGTCGGCTTCGCCATCCCGGTGGACTACGCCCACCGCATCGCCCAGGAGCTCATCGAGGAAGGCGAAGTGGACCACGCGTTCCTGGGCGTCTCCGTGACCCCCGCGGAGGCGGACGTCCAGGGCGGCAGCGCCAGGACCCGCACCCAGTTCAGCGCCGGGGCCGAGGTCCGTGAGGTCGTCTCCGGCTCTCCGGCGGACGAGGCCGGGCTGAAGCAGGGGGACGTCGTCACCGAGGTGGACGGCCATCCGGTCAAGGACAGCGAGTCTCTCACCGCCACCGTGCGCCAGTTCGCGCCCGGCGACTCGGCCGAGGTGACCGTGCGCCGCGACGGCAAGGAGCAGGCCTTCGAGGTCACCTTCGCCGCCGGCGACCAGCAGGGCTGATCCGGCCGGCGTCGGGACGCACCCGGCCGACGCCCACCGCGGCGTCCCACGGGGCGGCGGGGGGAGAATGGGAGCCATGCAGACTCTCCTGACCCCCGCCGACCTCGCCGCGCGCCACGGCTGGCGTACCGCGCTCGCCGTCGGCGCCCATCCCGACGACCTCGACTTCGGCGCCGCCGCGACCCTCGCAGGGCTGACCGCCGCCGGCGTGCGCGTGGTGCAGTGCATCGTCACCGACGGCGATGCCGGGGGCTTCGACTCCGAGGGGCCGGAGGCCATGACCGCCCGCCGGCATGCGGAGCAGCGTGCCGCGGCCGCCGTTCTGGGCATCGATCAGGTCTGCTTCCTCGGTGAGCGGGACGGCTTCCTCGAGCCGAACCAGCGGGTGCAGAAGGCCCTTGTCCGTGTGATGCGGCAGGTGCGTCCGGACGTCGTGCTCAGCCTGCACCCCGAACGGGACTGGGAGCGGATGCAGCGTTCCCACCCGGACCACCTGGCCTGCGGCGAGGCCGTCGTCCGGGCGGCCTACCCGGCCGTCGAGAACCCGTACGCTTTCCCGGAGCTGCTCCGGGACGAGGGGCTGGAGGCCTTCCGCATCCGCCATCTGCTCCTCTACGCCGCGCCGCGCGCCCGGGTGGACACCGCCGTGGACGTCACCGGGCTGGAGGAGGCCAAGATCCGTGCGCTCGACGCCCACCTGTCCCAGCACCCCGACGTGGAGGGCATGCGCTCGTTCGTGCGCCGTCAGATGCGGGACGAGTTCGCGCTGGCCGGCGGCCGGGGCGACGGCTCGGCCGAGTCCTTCCACCTCGTCGAGGTCAACGGCGCGGACACGATCGCCGGCTTCTGAACCCATCTGGACCGCCGTCCGCGCCGTGGCGGCTGCCTCAGTCGTCCATCGTCCACTTGCCGCCGTAGCGGGGGCCGTCGTTGCCCGGGCGGAGCACCACGGAGGAGTGCACGTCGTCCGAGGGCTGCTCGGCGCCGGCCTCCGGCTCCACGGTCATGCCCACGGCTTCGTGGGCGTCGATGCCGTGGAAGGTCACCGGCTCCGTGAGGTCCTCGGCGGAGAACACGCCCAGCGACTGGGCCTGCTGGGACTCGTCCTTCGGGAGCAGCCACAGCTGGTAGGCCTGGCCCTGCGGCAGCGGACGCAGGCCCTCCAGCCGGACGTAGCCGGCGTCGATGTCGCGTGAGGTGGCCACCTGCATGGTGCCGCCGTCACGGGTGTCCACCGGCGTGGACGTGTAGACGTCGTCGGCGCGGTCGACCTTCTCCGGCAGCGTCGGGCCGGTCAGCAGGACGAGGGCGGTGACCAGGGCAGCGACCACCAGCAGCGCCGCGATGCCGACGACCGCGACCATGCGGCGGCGGCCCGTGGCCTCCTCCTCGGGGGAGTGCCGCACCTCGTCGTGGTCCACGAGCGCCACGCCGATGTCCTGGGCGGGCAGACGGCGCAGGATGCGGTCCAGCAGCTCGGACGGCGGCTCCTCCTGGACGGAGCGGAACGCCCAGGTGACGGCGTTGCGGGCGGCGCGCAGGCGGGTACGCCACAGCGTGCCCTCGCTCGGGCCGCGGGCGGCGACGGATCCCTCGACGAGCGTGCGCTCGTCCGCGTCGAGGGCGTCGAGCGCGGCGACGTCGGCCAGCTCGAGGCCTCGTCCGGCCTCCACATCTGCGCGGACGGTGTCCATGAGGCCGGCGGCGCGGGGCGGGGTGGTGCTGAGGGGCCCCGTGAGGGTGCCGCGCTCCTGCTCGGCGTCCCGGTGGGCGGCCACGAGGGCCTGGACGCCGTCCCGCACGAGCTCCTTGGCACGGGCGGCGGGGACGCCCATCTCCTCGGCGAGGCGGCGGCAGGTGCGGCCGCCGAGCCAGGCCAGGGACACGGCGCGGTACTGCTCATCGGTGAGCGAGGCGCAGCTGAGGGGACGCTCGGCCGTGACGTCCTCGCTCTTGCCGGCGTTCTCCGGCAGCAGTCCGTGGCCCCGCTCCGGCAGGGAGTCGGTGCGGGCCAGGGTGGTGACCACGCGGTGGGCCAGGACCTCCAGCCAGGTGAAGACGGTGCGCTCCCGACGGCGGACGTCGTCGTCCTCGGTCACGTCCATGTCGGTGTCCGGGGCCTCGTCCCACGCGGTGAGGTAGACGAGGGCGGTGGCCTCGGCGGCATCGGCCTCCGAGGCCAGCACGGACCGGGAGAGGGCATGGACCCACGACACCGTGGTGTCGTAGAAGGCGGCGAAGGCCGCGCGGTCGCCTTCGCAGCTCAGGCGGAGCAGCACGTCGAGCGACGGCAGGGCGTCGTCGTGGGGTCCGTTCTCAGCGGTGCAGGTCGCGTCCATGGTGTTGTCAGTCTAGGCGGGCGGACCCAGCGAAGCCGTGCTGACGCCACGCCTCGAAGGTCACGATTGAGGCGGCATTCGCGAGGTTGAGCGACCGGCGGGCCGGCTGCATCGGCAGACGCACCGTCTGCGTGATGCGCGGGTGGGCGAGGGCCTCGTCCGGCAGCCCGGTGGACTCGCGGCCGAAGAGCAGCACGTCTCCGGGGCGGTAGGCGACCTCGTCATAGCGTGCGTCGCCGCGGGCGGTGAAGGCGAAGACGCGGGCCTCCGGCAGGGCGTCCAGGGCGGCGTCGAGGTCGGGATGGGTCTGCACCACCGCGAGGTCGTGGTAGTCCAGGCCGGCGCGGCGCAGGTGCGCGTCCGCGAAGGTGAAGCCGAGCGGCTCCACCAGGTGCAGGCTTGTGCCGGTGATCGCGGCCAGGCGGATGGCGTTGCCCGTGTTCCCGGGGATCTCCGGGGCGTGAAACATCAGATGGAAGCCGGGCGTGCCGGGGGCGGGGGCGCGCTCGGCGGCCAGGTGCGGGTTCTCGGTGCGGCGGGGCGGGACGGTGGCGGACACGCCCTTCATGGTAGGCCGGTCCGCCGTCCCCGGTGTGCGGGTTTCCCGACGACGGCCGTTCGCCTCGTGACACCGCCTCGCCTCCGCAGAGGGAGGCTCAGCCGGGTTCAGTACAGCTGGTCCACGAGCAGGCCGAGCGCCGCCCGGTCCACGGTGTCCGGCGCGCTGCCGGTGCCGAGGAACAGGAGCAGCTCGCGGACCAGGTCCCGGCCGGCGGCGGGCGCCGCAGTGAGCAAGTCCTGCTGGGCGGCGGGGTCGTCGGCACCGCGGGCGCGGCGGATCACGGGGGCCAGGCGCTCGTCCCGGTCCGTCATCACCAGCACGAAGCCGCCGACCGTCACCTGCGGCAGGGACCGCTGGAGCGTCGTCATCGCCGGGCCCATCAGCGGCGGGGAGGCGGCGGAGCGGTGTGCGGACAGCTGCGCCCCGTCCCAGGTGTAGGTCCCGTCCGGCACCTGCATGGAGCCGATCAGTGCGAGCCGGTCGCCGCAGAGCACGGCATGGTCCACGTCGAGCCCCCGCTGGAAGCGTCCGCCCAGGCTGAGCCCGGTGAGGAAGCGGGCGGCCGGCAGCACCGGGGCGACGTCTGCGTCCAACAGGCGCAGCACCCGTGCCTGGCGGCGTTGGCGGTGCTCGTCCGGGAGCAGGCCGCGGCGCCGGGGCACCCCGTGCCAGCGGCGGGCCGAGCGGGCGGCGTCCAGGACCCCGTTCGGCACCGGCTCCGTCTGCAGCGGGGGGAGGTACCTCACCGGGCGCTGTGAGGGCGGGGGAGGGCCCGGGCGGGCCGAGGTGTCGGAGGCGCGCGCCGTCGTCGTGCCTCCTCCGCGGCCTCCGGCCGTGCCCCGTCCGGTGCGCGCACGGCCGGTGGGCGTGTCCGCGGCCGACAGGGAGAGGTCGTAGCGGCGGCGGGCCTCGGCGGTGCCGACGAGCTCCCAGGCCGCGCTGACGCGGCGGAACGCCTCGGGGCTGCCGCCGGCGTCCGGGTGCGCGCGGCGGGCGGCCCGGCGGTAGGCCCGGCGCAGCTGTTCCGCGTCCACGTCCGGGCGGACGGCGAGCACCTCGTACGCGGTCTGTGGGCCCAGCTCGGCGGCGCTCATACGTCGTTCCCGGACGGACGCACGTCGCCGGCGGCGCCGTCCTCCAGAGCGTCTGCGGAGCCCGCAGCGACGTAGCGGAGCAGCAGCATCGAGTCCTCGTGCAGCACGTGCACCAGGTGCAGGTCGAGCGCAACCTCCTGCGCGGCCGTGAGGATCCGCGGGCCGTCCCCGCCGACCAGCACAGGGGACAGGCTCAGCTGCAGCTCGTCGAGACGGCCGGCGGCGGCGACGGCGCCGAACAGGGACGGACCGCCTTCCCCATGGACCACGCGGTGGCCGCGCGCGGCGAGCAGGGCCAGGGCGATCGCCGGGTCCACGTCGGTCTCGCCCGCGGCGAGCACGTCGGCGACCTCGGCGAGCGCTGCGGCCCGGTCGGCGTGGTCCCGCAGGGCGGCGGCGGAGGTGAGGACCACAGGCCGGCGCGGGGCGCGGAGGAAGAAGGGGTCGGAGGCGGCCAGGTGCAGGCCGCCGGACACCACGGCCACCTCCGGGTGCGCGTCCAGGCCGCGGGCGGTGCGCCAGGCGGAGGCCTCGGCGTCCACCAGCGGTCCGTCGTAGCCCTCCGCACGGACGGTCCCGGCGCCCACGAGGATCACGTCGGCATCCCTGCGGGCCAGGTCGAAGACCCGGTGATCGGCCGGGCTGCCGAGGCCGCCGGACCGACCGTCCACAGTGGCGGCGCCATCGGCAGAGGAGATGAACATCATCCGCGTCCACGGGCGGTCGGCGGGCCGGGCGGAGAGAGGGTCGTGCCCTGCGGATCCGGTGGAGCGCGGGCCGTCCGGGCCGTCCAGAGCGCCGCGGAGCCGGCGCGGCGCGGCGTAGAGCGCGAGCAGGTCCTCGTCCGTGAGGGCCTGCCCGGACCCGGTCAGCGCCCTCATGCGCGGGGCTCCCAGTCCTCGTCCGCGGCCACGGCGGAAAGGTCGGGATCCCGATTCAGGTCCCCGGTGTTGTGGACGGCCAGGACGGGGTCGCGCCAGTCTGCGATGCACTCGACCATGCGGGCGGCGTCCACGGAGGGGCGGACCTGGTGCATGCGCAGGATGCGTGCGCCGCCGGCCACGCAGGCCACGGCGGCGGCCAGGGACCCGGCGAGACGCTGGGACTTCGGGCGGTGAAGCGACTCGCCCACGAAGTCCTTGTTGGAGACCGCGGCCAGCACGGGGAAGCCCAGGTCCGCGACCTCCTCCAGGCGACGGGTGACCTCCAGGGTGTGCACGGTGGTCTTGTTCAGGTCATGGCCCGGGTCCACGATGATCTTCTCCGGCGCCACGCCCAGGGACACGGCGCGGTCGACGGTGCGCAGCAGCTGCTCGCACACCTCGGCCACCACGTCGGAGTACTGCGGGCGGGGCACCACGGTGCGCGGCCCGGTGAGGTGGGCCAGCGAGTGGGTGACCACGAGGTGGGCGCCGTGCTCGGCGGCGACGCGGCCGAGGTCCGGGTAGTAGAGGCCGGAGGTGTCGTTGACGACGTCCGCGCCGGCCTCGAGGGCCGCCGCCGCGACCGCCGGCTGGAAGGTGTCCGCGGAGAGGATCGCGCGGGCGGCCTCCTCGCCGCCGTGCACGCCGCCGTCTCCGGCACGCAGGGCGGCGATCAGCGGGGCGACGCGCTCGGCCTCCTCGGCAGGGTCCAGCTCCTCGCCCGGGGCGAAGGGCACGCCGCCGACGTCCAGCCAGTCGGCGCCGTCGGCCGCGGCGGCGCGGGCGGCGTCCACGGCGGCATCGAAGGCGAAGGTCGCCCCGGCGTCGTAGAAGGAGTCCGGGGTCCGGTTGACCACCGCCATCACGAGCACGCGGGTGCGCAGGTCCACCTCCGTGTGGGCGAACCGGTGCACGGGATGCTTCAGGGCGGGGACGGGGAAGAGCACCCGTTCATTCAACCATCCGCACCGCACGGGGACCGTGCGACCCGAAAGGGCTGTGTGCCCCGGGGGTGGCGTGCCCCTCGCCCTGGTCCCCGTCCCTGCGCGCCTCGCTCGGCCGCTGTCCGCCCCCGCTGGGGCGACCGGACCCTGGGGCGTGCTCGGCCACGCCGGGCGCGGCTCCTAGATGTACTCGGCCATGACGTTGGTGACAGATAGACGTTGACGATGAAAAGAACCTCC
>NZ_FUKP01000038.1:0-50419 GCF_900163825.1 Micrococcus lylae
GATGAGGAACAGATCGCCGAGCTGGCCATGCTCGCCGGTTTCGACGACGACCTCGCCACGCAGATCACCGCGACCTCGAACCGGCTGCGCGGGCTGCTCACACTGTCCAGCACCTCGTGACCCACAACAGTGAAGTCAGACACTTCAATGCCGGTGCGTCGCGGGGTTCACGTATTCACGTCGACTTCATCAGAAGTTGCACCACGCGCAGGCCGCATGGGTCTATCATCATGAAACCGTCAACGTGACGGTCTAGGGTGTGGCACGTCATCAGCACCCCGTTCTAGTCAGTACTTCCCTTCTGGAGAGGTACAGGAAAGGTCACTCATGTCCGTCATTCGCGCTGTTCTTGGTCTGGCTCTGATCGCGGCTGCGGTCTACCTCTTCGTCACTTTCGACGAAATCGGTTGGAAGGCTCTCGCTGGTGCTGCGGGTGCGGGTGGTGCCGTGCTCCTCATCACCGCTTTCCGCCGCCGCCCTGATCGTGGGGATGACTCTCTCCGCTGACGCCCGGACCACCCGTTGATAGAGCAGGTGTCATGACGGCGCCACAGCGAGAAGAAAGCCTCGCATTCGTTATCCATGGCAATCCCGTAGCCGATGGTTACATTGCTGAACTCGATTCGGGGTCATTCATCCGCTTGAGTCCTCGTATGGGCGAGTATCTGTTGGGTGATCGAGGCGCCACGGACGAGATGCTCTCCGTTGCAGAGCGAATCGGGGTGAAGCCCGAGGGGCGAGTCGAAGAGCTCTCGCCGGACCTCGGTCCTCGTCTACGCGTCATCAGCCTGGCCAAGATCCAGTACGATCTCGTGCGCAGCGCGGATAACCCTGAATGGTTCCGCCGACTGAGTCGCCTCTTCGATCCACGGGTCGTGTTTCCCGTGGCGCTGGGTCTTTTCATCGCGGGTTTGTGCTCATTTGCGTTCCGTGACAACCCGTGGGAGTCGTTGCAGACACCCGTCAGCTACGTCTTCTTCGTCCTGCTCATCCCCGGCATCTTCCTCACCACCTTTATCCACGAGTTCGCCCACGCTCTCACGCTTCGGAGGTACGGACGAGGGCCACGCCGGGCTGGCATCATGCTTTTCCTCCTGGCACCCGCGGGATTCTGCGATGTCAGCCCGGTGTGGCTTCTGCCCCGACGAGAGAGGGTGGCAGTTTGTGCTGCTGGGGTCATCTGCCATCTTGGTTTGGGCGGTGCGGCGTTGCTCGTGGCGTTAATCATGGACGGTGCAGCGCGACAGGTTTTCGATCTGTATGGACTCTTGGTTGTCCTCACTGGCCTGATCAACTTGATCCCGTTCGTTAAATTTGACGGATACCTCGTCCTTATATCGATCCTGGACAAGCCCTTCCTCCACCAGTCCTCGACGACACTGGCGACACAGGGCCTCGCTCGCGCCATTGTCACCGGAGAATCGCTGCCGGATGCTCAGTCGTCGAAGTTCCTCTTCGGCGTTGCATCCCTCATCACACCTCCTCTCATCATCGCGGTCGCTGTCGTCCGCTTCTTCGGGATCTTCGCCGCCTTGGGTATAGTCGGCGGTATTCTGCTGGCTCTTCTGCTCCTGCTGGTCGCGGTAATGGTGTGGAACGCGCTTGCGCGCACCTACGCGATTATGGTGCACTATAGGGCCACGGTTATCCAGAAGACGATCTTCGTTGTGTGCGTGGTCATGGCTGTTGTGGGCCTCTTGATGGTCCCAGTCCCCCGGACGGGAAGCGGTATGTTTCGGTCGGACGTGGAGAATAATGAGACGGCGACAGTGGCTTTCCATCCATCCATTAAGGAGCATGGCCTTCCGGAAACGGTCAATCTGGAGAACCGAGGCATCTTGCGGCAGACGGTCGCAACAGGCTCGGTCGATCCGAGTAGTGTTCGGGACTGTTCAGTGGCAAGACTGGACTACACCTTTTTCTATATCTCTGGATTCGACGCAACAGAAGACGCCGTCTGCGCTGAGTTGAGTACATTGAGTGCGCCCGTGGGCGTCGATGACGGACTGCTCTCTTACCACCGTGACGACGTGCCGTTGTGGCGCTTCCTGGTGGACTCGGTTCTGGGAAGGAACTAGCAATGATCAACTCATGGAAGAGCCGCCGGATCGGCAAGTACGTCTACTACGAGCCACTCGAGGGCATCCGTCATCGACAAGGTTGGAAACTGCACATCAGCTTTCTCCCGCGCGACTACGAGTGGGTGCTCCGGGAGGTCACGCAGGCGTGTGTCGCACGAACCATCCCTTTCAAGATCGTTGCGGATCGGGAACTGGCTTTCCAGAAGATTGCCAAGGGGGAAAGTCGACTTACTGCCGGCAAATCGTGCGCCATCTATGCCGGCTCTGAAGACACTTGCCGGGAGCTCATCGACGAGCTCGAGGATCGTTTGGCAGGTCTTGACGGGCCGGAGATCCTCACAAGTCTCCGGGTCAGCGAAACTGTCCCGTTGTTCGCTCGGTACGGTGCCTTCCTTGAGATGTACACAGCCGATGAGCACGGATTCCAGATCCACGCCTTCGAACTCATGGATGGTCGCCGTGTTCCCGACCATCGCAGTGTGAGGCCCTCATTGCCGGACGGCGTGAAGCCCGCTGAGTTTTACACCGCGGCGTTGCAGTCGCGGAAGGACCGCGGTACAGAAATCGGTGCAGCTGGCCTGACCGTGGACAAGGTCCTCCAGTACTCGACCGGCGGTGGCGTCTACCTCGGTGTCCACGACGGGGCCACGGTGGTTGTCAAAGAGGGACGTCCGCTGATCGGTCTCGACGTGATGCTGCGTGACGCGGTTGATCGTTTGCGTGACGAGTACGCCGCCCACCGAGCGCTTCAGCATCTCGAGGGTGTTCCGCGCGCTCACGGCCTCTTCCGGGGTAGGCGGCACCTTTTCCTCGTGCGTGAGTATGTCCCCGGGTCAACGGTGCTCCGGGCCCGGGACGACATGCGGGTGGCCCTCGACGAGACCACGTTCCAGCTCTGGTGCGATGAAGTTGAGAAGTCCGCCCACGCGATTCTCGAAAGGATCTGGGATGAGGGCTGGGCAGTGAACGATGTCCAACCCGCGAACTTCATCTTCTCCGACGACGCGGGTCTCTCGTTGATCGATCTGGAATGCGTTCGGCGACTCGACGACGGCAACTCAAACGCTCTGATTGCCACTCGGACCTTCACTCCGGATCCGGAGGCTACCGGTAAGGACAAGGATCTTGGTGGGCTCGCGGCGATGCGGTTGTGGCTTGCCCTCGGGTTCGTGCCCCCGGTCACCGGACCAGCTATGCGTTTCCTGGGGGATGTCGCGGGGGACGTCATCAGTGTCTCCGAGGGTCTGCAGAGATCCTTCGACCTTCTCCAGGAGATCGGCGATCGTCGTGATCGGCGCGACGGTGGGTCGGACGACCGCGCCGGGCTCGTTTCCGTCGCGAACGCTGATGAGGTGCTCCGGACTGCCGAGGCAGCTCGTGCAGAGTCAGAAGAAGAAGAGTTGCAGGGCTTCGCCTCGCGCACTTTGGCCGCGGGCATCCCGGAGGCATTCAACGGCGAGGATCCGGAACTGACGTTCTGGGACGGTGTGACTGGAGCCAGAGCCGTGCTGGGGGCCTCGGAAGGGGACGTTATCGGTGAATCCCCGGCGTTGTTCTCCGAGAGAGAGCGGCCGTGGGAGAGCGCAGGCTGGGAAGAGTACCTCGCCGCAGGCGATGACAGCCGGATGCTCAACGGCTTGGCGACGAGCAGCGCGTTTGCGGCTGCTCTGATGGGTGCCCCGTTCGATGTCGACGGTTGGGCAACGGCAGTCACGCAGCGGCTGAGCAAAGAGGAGTTCAACCGCTCGTTGCGATCCGGGCTCGCCGGCCCTTTGGTGGTCTGCAACAAGGTGGGACGTCAGGGTGGAGCTCCGGTCGAGAACCTCGTCGAACAGCTCGTCGAGACCATGCTTCGTCTGGAACACGGGGACCGGGATGCCTCGCTCCTCGGAGGACGGGCCGGCGCGGCGATCTCATTGATCGCTGCTGACGACATTTTCGAGACGGGGACACGGCAGGAGGGCCTTGCTTTGCTGCGTTCGAGCGCCGAGCGGATCGTCGCGGACCCGAAGTCTGCTCACCGTGGGGGGCTGACCGGTTTCGTCGGCACAATGGCCCTGCTTCGTGCGGTCGCGCGCGACGACGACGAGTTCGCGCAGCTGGGCGGGCGACTTCCGGAGCCGAGCGCGTGGGGAACACTGCGGCATCATGCCATCGGCCTTGCCGGGACGGGGGGAACTTTCATCGCCGCCGACACGCTCGTCGGCAACGCGTCTTGGGCTCGGCTCTCTGCGGAGACCGAGTCGTGGCAACGATGTGCCTGTCTTTACAGCGGTGACGCGCCGTTCAGTCGGAGCGCTGACACACGAGCCTCATACAGTCTCTACTCCGGTCTCGCAGGACTGGTGGCGGGCTTGTCGCTCGGGGGCAGCTTTTGGAAGGAGTGGTTCAGCATTGGGGCGTGAGACACCTTACGGTCCGCCGTTGGATCCCGCGGAGGGTCTCGTTCGCCTCGGACGGATCTGGGCACCTGACGATGCCTACCCACTGTGGGAAGTGTCGCTCGAGTTGGCCAATGACGACCTTCCGAGCACCGTGGGCGGTACGGGGTTCACGCGAGGGGAAGCCCTGATGCGGGCGGCAGGTGAGACCGTCGAGCGGTACGCCTGGGCTCAGTCAGAAACCTCCGGAAATGAGACGGCGGGTAGCGCTGGCGCTCCCGATCTGACGGCAGTCGATCCCAGCGGGTGTGCCAGCGGGCTGGACCGTGATGCGGCTGTGGAGCGGGGCTGGCGGGAACTGATCGAGCGAGACGCGTACTTCATGGTTCTCCTCGGGTTGACGCCCGCCTACTTCGTCCCGCGGCGGTTGTGGTTGCAGACGCTGCCGGAGGCAGTCCGCGACCACGCTGCCTGGAATGACTCGGGCCGGCTCATCCGCGTCGGGTTGGTGCCGGTCACGGACGGCCGCTGGGCATCGGTGACGCTCGTGATGAATGAGACCCCGTTGACCCTCGGATGTGGGCTAGGTGAGTCCGACCGGGCATCCCGCGCCGTTGCAGACTCGATCCGCGAAGCTGTACAGGTCTCCCGCGCCGTATCACTGCACGGCAATGCGGAAGGCTCCAGCGCAGACCCGGACCGTGAACGCCTCCGTCTTCTCGCCAGCGTAGAGGGGCTACGAGCTGCAAAGGAGTTCACGGATCGCTTCATCCCATTGCCCGGTCCTCCCGTTGACGACCTGGATGACATCGACCCCGGTCCCCTGATGGATCCTCGACTCGACCTTTCTGGAGTTTCGCCGTCAGTCGCGGATCTGACTCATTTGTTGCCTCACCGAATCCGCGATCTCGGGTGGACGGCCGTCCGTGTGTCCAGTACCGCGGTCCAGTCCTTCCGGTGGAACGAGTCTCCGCCGTCGTCGTGGTCTCCCCGTCGTCTCGCCCGATTCGGAATCGAGCAAGACGATGAGCGGGTCACTTTCTCGCCGCCCCATCTACTGGTATAGAGGACTGTATGAGCCGATCGCAGATCGTCCTTCTGCCCCCGGACCGGCCCGTGACTGGCGCACGCAAGGTTCACGACATCGACATCGATGGCAGCACGATTCGTTGCGGCGTCGTGTCCGTCAGTGACGAACCTCCGATGCCCGCCGAGGATGAGGTGGTCGTCGCAGTCAGCCATTTCTCCATCAGCTATCGCGATCGCGCGATATCCCTCAACACGACCGCCCAGCTCACGCAGCGGCAGAAGGTGACCTGGTGGCCTCTCGGGAGCGAGTTCGCCGGCACTGTCGTGCGAGTGGGGGACGACGTTGACCCCGCGTTCGATGGCATGGACGTGATGGGACGCAACGACTACATCGCCGACGCTCCCATGCCCCAGGGAGTCTCGACGAACACCGCGTCTCGACGGTACCTCGTGATGAAGTCCCACCGGGTCGTCGAGATACCGGTCGGTATGGATCGCGACCAGGCGGCCGCGTTCACCCTGGGGGCACAGACGGGTGCCTCCCTGGCCCGCAGAGCAGCCGCGGGGCCAGGACGCAGGATCCTGGTGACGGGAGGCAACTCCCACACTTCGCGATTCGCCGCGCAGTTCGCTGCGTTGTCTGGCGCCTCCGTCGTCGTGACGTCACGTGGGGAGGATCGGTGGGGCAAGCTGAACGAACGGATGCAGTGGACGACCCTGAACGAACTCGCTGAGCAAGCGGCCAGTGGGTCCGCACCGTCGTTCGACGCTGTGATCGACCCGTTCATCGACACCTACGCGCCGACCAGCATGGGGTGCATGAAGGAATACGGCACCTACGTGACCTGTGGGTTTGCGGGCCAGGCACTCTTCGGAGACGCGGCTCCGCGTCTGCCGGATGTCTTTGCGCCGGCCATGGTTCGCAACGCGCGCATTGAGGTGAACGCCATCGGTGTCGCCGAGGATCTGGACCATGCATTGTCGGCGTTCACCACGGGTACGATCGAGATGCCGCCGGTCCAGGTCTACGATGACGCGTCGGTGACGGACTTCCTCGACCGCTCGTTCGGCGTCGCTCCTGCAACCGCCCGTCCCGTGTACTCCTATTGAAGGGCCACCGATGTATCAGGGCACATGCGCTGACATGTACGACGACGTCACGCGGAACGACTCCAGCGAGATCGACGCCATTCTTGCTGCCCTCACAGACCTCCCGGAGGCGAGCGTCGTCATCGATGCCGGATGCGGATCGGGACGCCTCACTCTTCCGCTTCTCACCTCGCTCCCGATTCGTGTCTTGGCGCTTGACGTGAGCCCCCGCATGATCCAGTTGCTTGAGGACCGATTGAGCGACGCTTCCCAGCACCCTCAACTGGACTCGAGAGTCGCTGACATCACCGCACTGCCGGAGGATGTTCATGCCAGCGCCTACGTTCTCGGGACGTCGACGATCAGCCACTTCAGTTCTAGGGACCGCGCGCGCGTGCTGAGTGGGGCACACCGGTCGCTGGAGCGAGGGGGTCGTCTTGTGATGACCTACGCACCCCGCTCCATCCCCCCGCGCCCCGTGCCGGTGACCGGAGGGTCGGGCCGGCGTTACTGGTTCTCGGCAGAACGGGGCGATACGCCCGGAACCACCGTCTCGATCCTGCAGAGTGAGGACCGTTCGTCGACGTGTCGCTCGCTCGTCTACGACGCGAGCGTCGATACGATCCTCGCGGAGATTGCTGGTGCCGGTTTCGTGATCGATCAGGTCGTTCCGCTGGCCGGTGTGGAAGAGCACATTCTCGTGAAGGGAGTCAAGCGGTGACGTCATTCCTGTGGGCAGGCGTTCGGGGTTCCTCTCCAGTGCAACCGCGGTGGACCGTTGAATCTGAGTCAGGGTGCACGGTGCGGTTCGCGGACGGGGTTTCGGCCCTGGACCTGAACTCCGGCCTATGGAATGTGCCGCTGGGCTACCGTAATGCACGCGTCGGCGAGGCGGTCATGGCCGCGATGACTGTGGGATCCTACGGTGGCGTCTTTCGTCGATCCTCTGTGGCGGCAGAAGAGGTGGCCGAACGCCTTGTGCACCTGTGGCCACGTGGGACCTACGGGAAGGTGCTGTTCGCCACTTCGGGCAGTGCCGCCAATGATGCGGTGATCAAGCTCTCCCGGCTGCATCGTCGACGTCTGGGCCGCTCCGATAGGCCAGTCGTGGTCTCGTTCGAAGGTAGCTATCACGGTCAGACCCTCGGCGCTATGGGTCTCTCCGGAGAGGATCTGCTCCAGGGCGAGATGCTCACTGCCCCGCACGAGTTCGTGAAGGTCCCCGTGGATGACTCGGATCGTGTCCGACAGATCCTGGACAGTCATGGGACCCGGATCAGCGCCGTGTTCATCGAGCCACTCCAGGGCACCGGCACTCGGCCGATGGACGATGCTGTTCTGCAGGAGATCTTCGAGGCCCGCCGACGTCATGGGTTCCTGGTAATAGCTGACGAGGTGGCAACGGGATTCGGCCGGACAGGGGTGATGTTCCGAAGTGCTCGGTGGCGGGAGTCCGCAGACCTGGTCGTGCTCTCCAAAGCCCTGACCAACGGAACTCAAGCTGCGTCTGCCATCCTGGTCGGCTCTGAGGTAGCGGATGTCTTTGCCGCGCAGGGGGCGATCTTTCCGCACGGCGAGACGCAGGCTGGGTCGCTGTGGGCCTGCGCGGCGATGAACGCGGTTCTGGACGAATTCGAGGAGCGGTTCGGGATGGTCACCGCTGATGCTCAGCTGCCCGAGACGCGATCCATGGAGCAGTTTCTCGACAAGGTGAGCGCGCCCTCGATGGGCCTTCAGGTTCGGGGCGAAGGCATGTTCTACACGATCACCGGTACCGAGGATTTCGACGGTCTCGCAGTGGGAGAGCGTTTACGCTCGGCCGGTTTGGTGGTGCACGCAGGACTGCATTCGATTCAACTTGCACCCCCGTTCGTTCTCTCCCATCAACAATGGGCCGACGCGGCGGAGACACTGAAGGAAGAACTCCATCGAGTGTGTGCAGATGGCTGACGCCCCCCTCGTCGTCGTTGACGCAGGCCTCGTCGAATCCGGCGTCGTCACGACGGATCAGGTTCGCCGACGGTTTGCTGGCTCAGCAGCCGAGGTGGTCACCGCGCGAGGAAACGACATCGATGAGGTGGCGGGCCTGGCGCGGCGTGACCCGGCCTCCTTCCATGCCGTCGGCGGAGGTGCCGTCATCGACACGGTGAAGCTGGCTGCGCTTGTGGCCAGCTCTCATCTGGATCTTCGCCGCCTGTGGGACGCTGATGCGCCACCGTACCTCCTCGTCGAGCCATCACCCCGGGGCAGGCCTATGATTCCTGTCTTCGCCAACGCGACGACTCTGGGTACCGGGGCAGAGGCCTCGGACAAGGTGTCCGCACGCCTGCCGGGGGGACGGTTGACGCTGGTCCAGTCTCGGCTCCTGAAACCCGTGTGGGGGCGCGTCGATCTCGACTTGGTTCGTCACCTCGACGTCCGAGCCGTGGAACTCGGTCTCGGCGAGGTGCTCTTCCGGCTTCTCGGTCCGATGATCGAGTCCCGACTAACCGACTCTGATCGGCAATTGCTCGCCATGGCACGGCTGCTTCTGGACGCGATCCGACGGCGAGAGTGGGAGTCACCGGACAGCAGACCTCACGCGCTGGCCGGCGTGGCTTCCGTGGGTGCGTGGTTGCATTCGCCGGGAGTCTTTGCAGGTGGCTCTCGTTTCATCGGACGACCCTGGTACTTGGGCAGGACAGTCCAGGAACTGTACCCGGAGGTCGCCAAGGTCGAAGCGATCTACGACGCATGGCTCCGATGGGCCCACGTGATCGAGGCTTCAGGTGAGGAGCTGATGCGGGAACGCTGGTGTGGGATCGCGCTCTCTCTCGGTCTTAACACAAATGTTCACCAGTTCGTAACCCGAATGAGGGACACGCTGCGCTTGACCTTCGATCTTGGGGATCGATACCCTGACGGTGTCAAAAAGATCCCGGCGTTGACGGAATCTCGATGGGGCGCGTTGCTCTCTCTTGACTCTGGCGAACGGTCTTGTTTGATAGAGGCTTATCACCGCTGAGTGAGGGCCGGACGTGCGATTCTTTGCAGAGGAGGTGAACGAGAATGGAGAACCGCGAGATCAAGGAGAACCTGGAGGCCACTGAGGTGGACGCCCAGGAGCTCGAGGAGATGGACGCGCCGATCGATGACGGCACCGTCTCGGCTATCGTTTCCGCGACCGCTGTGTCGGTGGGCGTGACCATCACCTGACGGTGGTGTTCAGAAGCCGCCCGCCCGGTGAGCCGGGCGGGCGTCTTCTGTGTAAAAATGGGGCTCCGCGTTGGCCTCGCGGGCCGTTTCTCGTAAACACACGGGTGGAATTCGGCCGAATGGAACAGGAGGCAGGGAGATGAGCGCCAGATGTTAGCGGTACGAGGATTGCGAAAAACCTTCGGTGACTACGTCGCGATCCGCGATGTCACGTTTGATGTGCCATCCGGCGCCATGGTGGGTTTCCTTGGTTCAAACGGAGCTGGAAAGACCACAACTATGCGGATGATCATGGGGATCATGGAGCCTGATCGAGGCGAAGTCCTCTTTGACGGCGAACCGATCACCCGTGACCAGCGCGCTCAGATCGGTTATATGCCGGAAGAGCGTGGTCTGTACCCCAAACAGAATCTGGAAGGCCAGCTCGCATACCTTGCCGAGCTGAAAGGCGTACCCCGCCGTCGAGCCGTGAAAGACGCCCGCGACTACCTCGACCGATTCGGGCTGGGTGATCGGCGCAAGGACCTTTTGGAGTCGCTGTCTCTCGGAAATCAGCAACGGGTGCAGATCATTGCTTCGATCATGTCCCAGCCCAATTGCCTCGTGCTGGACGAGCCGTTCTCCGGCCTCGACCCGAAGGCGATCGATGACATGTCGGAGGTTCTCCGAGATGTGACGCGGCAAGGGGTCCCCGTGCTGTTTAGTTCCCATCAGCTCGACATGGTCGACCGACTCTGTGATGAGATGGTCGCGCTGTCCGGAGGAGAAGTGAAGGCTGCTGGTGATCTCGAATCCCTCACCCGGGGACGACCGCTCCGGTATCGCGCGGTGCTTCGGCCGACTGATTGGCCGGGTCGGATCGACGGCGTCCAGGTGATCGAACATGTGCAGAGTGGCGACCACGACATCGCCATCTTCGAAACGCATGACCCCGGCGCCGCGCACCGACTCATGCGGGACGGGGTTCAGAAGGACGTGATTGTCGAGTTCTCCCGCGTCGTCCCGACGCTGTCCGAGATCTACCAGGAGGTCGTGTCATGACCGCAGCACCGCGACGTCCGTCTGTCCCTGCGTGGTGGACCGTGATGCGGCGGGAGTTCTTCGTACGCATCACGGATAAGACCTTCCTCCTCTCCACCGCCACCATGCTTCTGCTGATCGGAGCGTTCTTGGGCCTGATGGCCTTCAACGGCAACCGAGAGAGCGAGATGCTGCGCGTCGGTGTAACAGAGTCCTCCGCCGTGCAGATCGTCGAGGCTGCCGATGCTGGCGGTGACCCGTCGTTCGAGACCGTTGACATCGGCGATGCAGCAGGCGTACGAGGGGGAGTCGAGGCCGAGGAACTCGACTTCGGCTTGGTCCGGACCGGGGACGCGTGGGAGATCATCACACGGTCAGCAGGGGAAAACACCAACGCGTTGAACGCTCTCCGGGCAGGGGTCTCGGACTCGGTGGTCGCCCAGAATGCGGAAGCGGCCGGTGTGGACCTCGCGGCACTGACCGCGGACGCTGACCCGGAGATCGTCGAGGTGGGGGCCCAGGGTGAGAACGGCGTCTGGGCATCCGCTCTCCCGCTGATCTTCGGTCTGGTGTTCTACATGGCCGTCATCCTGTTCGGCACGTCGATCGCGCAGAGCGTCGTGGCGGAGAAGGAGTCGCGCATCGTGGAGATCCTCGCAGCCAGCATGTCTTTGCGGTCATTGCTCCTCGGCAAGATCCTGGCGACGTCCCTGCTTGCTTTCCTTCAGATCACGCTCTTCGCCGGGGCGACAGTCCTGGGCATGCGCCTGATGGACATCAGTATCGAAGGAACGGATCTCACCACCGCGCTCCTTTGGTTCGTGCCGTTCTTCATCGTCGGATTCCTGGGCCTTGCGTGCATCTGGGCAGCTGTCGGAGCGGTCGCATCGCGCACGGAAGATCTCCAGGCGACCTCGTTGCCGCTGACGCTAGGCTTGGCGTTGGTGCTTTTCGCTCCCATGATCCTCGACAAGGAGTGGACGGAGATCATGTCCTTCGTTCCCCTGTTCAGCTCTGTGCTGATGCCTGGCCGCATGTTCACCGGCTCGGCCGAACTCTGGGAGGGACTCCTCGCCCTGGGCCTCGGCATCCTGTTCTGCGCCATCACGTTGGTGCTGGGTGACCGGATGTATCGGAGAAGCGTTATGCAGACGGGAACGCGGGTCAGCTGGCTCGCGGCGCTGGGCGGTTCCAAACGCTGATAGCCCCCACCATTCTGTGCGGTGGCGATTCGGTGACCCGAAGCCCGGCGGGAGCACCTGAGGTAGCTCTCGCTCGAGATGAGAAGGCCCCGGCCATGCGGCCCGGGCCTTCTCATGATCGAGTCGACGGCGGTGGTCAGTCGTGCAGCCGCTGAGTCTCGTCCTGCCACAGGCTGGTCTGCGGGCGGAGGGCCTCCTCGACGGCGCGGGCGTGGTGGCCGCAGAAGAGCAGCTCACCGCCGCCGGTCAGGACGGCGCGCACATAGGCCTGGGCGCCGCAGCGGTCGCAACGGTCGGAACGGGACAGGGCGGCCGGCTCGGCCAGGGCGCTGACGGACATGGGTTCCTCCTCGGGTCTGTCGGATGCGGGGCGGGCCAGTGAGGCCTCACCCTGCGTGTCATCCCATGGAACAGCAAGGATGGCAGGGACCTTCCCGTTCGGTCCCGGTGCCGCGGCCGGTTTCGCCACCCGCGTACGCGCCTGTCGGGTGGACGCGCCCCAGCCTCGCCTGCACCGTCCGGGGCGCACAGTAGGCTGGACAGGCTTCGTTGCCCACCGAAAGGCCCGCCCCGTGCCCGCCAGATCCGAGTACAACGCCCGCCACCTCTCCGTGTTGGAGGGGCTCGAGGCCGTGCGCAAGCGCCCCGGCATGTACATCGGCTCCACCGACTCCCGCGGCCTGATGCACTGCCTGTGGGAGATCATCGACAACTCGGTGGACGAAGCCCTGGCCGGCTACGGCTCCTCGATCGAGATCACGCTGCACCCGGACGGTTCGGTGGAGGTCGAGGATTCCGGCCGCGGCATCCCCGTGGACGTCGAGCCCCGCACCGGCCTGTCCGGCGTGGAGGTCGTCTTCACCAAGCTGCACGCCGGCGGCAAGTTCGGCGGCGGCTCCTACGCGGCCTCCGGCGGCCTGCACGGCGTGGGCGCCTCGGTGGTGAACGCGCTGTCCTCCCGCCTGGACGTCCACGTCTCGCGCGGCGGCAAGGTGCATCGCATGTCCTTCCGCCGCGGAGTGCCGGGCACCTTCCAGGACGGCTCCCGCCCGAGCCCGGAGGCGCCGTTCGCCGAGAGCACCGAGGTCACCCCGCTCGAGGTCGTCGGCAGGGCCAAGCGCGGTGTCACCGGCACCCGGGTCCGCTACTGGGCGGACGAACAGGTGTTCACTCCGGACGCCCGCTTCTCCGTGGAGGAGCTGCAGGCCCGCGCCCGCCAGACCGCCTACCTGATCCCGGGCCTGCGCATCACGGTGCGGGACCTGCGCCGGCTCAAGGGCACGCCGGGGGAACAGGGCCCGCATGAGGAGGTCTTCCAGTACGACGGCGGCATCGCCGAGTTCGCCGAGCACCTCACCCCGGCCTCGCCCGTCACAGATGTGTGGCGCCTGCAGGGCTCCGGCACGTTCTCCGAGCGCGTCCCCGTGCTGGGCGCGGACGGCCGCACCCAGATGAAGGACGTGGATCGCACCTGCGAGGTGGACGTGGCCCTGCGCTGGGACGTGGGCTACGAGACCACGTTCCGCTCCTTCGTGAACATCATCGCCACCCCCAAGGGCGGCACCCACCAGTCCGGCTTCGAGGCAGCGCTTCTGAAGACCTTCCGCGACCAGGTCGCCGCGAACGCCCGCAAGCTCAAGGCCGGCACCGACAAGCTGGAGAAGGACGACGTCCTCGCCGGCCTCACCGCGGTGCTCACCGTGCGCCTGGCCGAGCCGCAGTTCGAGGGCCAGACGAAGGAGGTGCTCGGCACCCCGGCCGTGCGCCGCATCGTCAGCAACGTGGTCTCCAAGGAGCTCGCAGCCCTGCTGAAGTCCGGCGCCCGAACCCAGAGGCAGCAGTCCGCCGCGGTGCTGGAGAAGGTCGTGGCGGAGATGAAGTCCCGCATCGCGGCCCGCACCCACAAGGAGAACCAGCGCCGCAAGAACGCGCTCGAGTCCTCCTCCATGCCGTCGAAGCTGGCCGACTGCCGCACCAACGACGTCACCTCCTCCGAGCTGTTCATCGTGGAGGGCGACTCGGCGCTGGGCACCGCGAAGCTGGCCCGCTCCTCGGACTTCCAGGCGCTGCTGCCGATCCGCGGCAAGATCCTCAACGTCCAGAAGGCCTCGGTGGGGGACATGCTCTCCAACGCCGAATGCTCCGCGCTGATCCAGGTGGTCGGCGGCGGCGCCGGCCGCTCCTTCGACCTGGACGCCGCCCGCTACGGCAAGGTCATCCTCATGACCGATGCGGACGTGGACGGCGCCCACATCCGTACCCTGCTGCTCACCCTGTTCTTCCGCTACATGCGGCCGCTGGTGGAGGCAGGCCGCGTCTACGCCGCCGTCCCGCCGCTGCATCGCGTGGAGGTCGTGGCCCGCGGCACGAAGGAGCGCGAGGTCGTCTACACGTACTCCGAGAAGGAGCTGGCGCAGCTGCTGGCCCGCCTCGAGTCGGAGGGCCGCAGCTACAAGGAGCCGATCCAGCGCTACAAGGGCCTGGGCGAGATGGACGCGGACCAGCTGGCGGAGACCACCATGGACCCGCGCCACCGCATGCTGCGCCGCGTGCGCATCAGCGAGTTCGAGGCCGCGGAGAAGGTCTTCGACCTGCTCATGGGCTCCTCCGTGGCACCGCGCAAGGAGTTCATCGTCTCCAACGCGGACGAGCTGGACGCCGAGCGCATCGATGCCTGAGGACGCGGTGCGGTGGACCCGGCGGCCGGTGGGGCCCCTCGGGTGGGGGACATGAGCTTCGCCGCCGTGACAGAGCCTTCCGTGCTCAGACGATTGACGGTCGCCTCCGTGTGCGTCGGCGTCGCGTTGACGAGCGCCGGCCTCCGCGCGCTGGTGGGGGACTGGCCCGCCCTGGCGGGCATGGTGGTGGCGATGGTCGTCGCCGTCGTGGCCCTGCTCCCCGTGCAGCGGCGGTTCAGCGAGCTCCGGGCGGCCGGCGGTTCGGCGTCCCAGGACACGGTGCCCGCCGCGGCCGCGCTCGCCCTGGCGTTCGGGGCGGCCATCGGACCGGCTCTGATCGCGGGACTGCCGGGCGGGACGTTACAGGTCGCGGCGGCCGTGGCGCTGGGCACCGTCGTCGGCGTCCTCTTCCACCGGAGCTACCGTGCAGTGCTGCTCGACTCGCCCGCCGACCGGTGAGGCCGGGCGCCGCCCCGTGACGGGAACGCGGCGCCTCAGCCTCCGGCCGCCGGTCAGTCGACGGGGCTGACCCGGATGAGGTTGCCGTCGGGGTCGGCGATCACGAAGGTGCGGCCGAACACCTCGTCGTAGGGCCCTTCGACCACCCGCACGCCCTTGGCGGCCCACCGCCGGTACACCTCGTCGACGGCCGACGCCGGGCCGGGGACCATGAGTCCGACCTCGCTCGTCCGAGGCGTGCCGGCGACCGCGTTCTCGCTGCGGCCGGTCCAGATGGCGAACAGCACTCCCGGGGCCACCTCGAAGGCGACATAGCGGGGGCTGGTGAAGGTCGGTTCGATCTCGAACAGGTCGCTGTAGAAGGCGGTGGACCGCTCGGCGTCGCTCACGTAGTTCAGGAACAGGTTGGGTGCCGTCATGGTGGCTCCTCGGATCGGTGGTTCAGGAGCCACCATTCGAGCAGGGAAACATGACATCTGCTGTCATGCTTCTGGCAGGATCGGCCTATGAGGTCCTCCCGGCTGCTGTCGATCCTGTTGCTCCTGCAGACACATGAGCGGATGACGAGCGCCGAACTGGCCCGTCGCCTCGAGGTGTCCTCGCGCACCATCCTCCGGGACGTTGTGGCACTGTCGGCCGCGGGTGTGCCCATCCACACGGAACAGGGCCGCGGCGGAGCGATCGTGCTGGACCGCCGGGCACGGCTGGACGTGGCACGCCTCGATCCGGGCGAACTGCAGGTGCTGACCGCGGCCGGCCCGGATGCCGAGCTGCTGAACCAGATCGGACTCAAGGCGCACCAGGTGAGTGCCCAGGAGAAACTGACGGCCGTGGCCCTCCGGGGACGGGCGCCCGAGACGACACCGCTGTCCGAGGTCCTGCTCATCGACCCCACCGGGTGGTTCACCGTGGGGCAGGAGCAAGACCTGAGCGATCTTCTCACCGCCGCGCGCCGGCGACGACGCATCCGCCTGCGTTACCGCCGCAGCGGTCAGGCCGACGGGACCTGGCTCACCGCGGATCCGTACGGCCTCGCGAACAAGGCTGGCGCGTGGTACCTCGTGGCCGACGTCGGCGGCGCGCCCCGCATGTTCCATGCCGGCCGCATCGACCGGTACGAGGCCCTCACGGACGACGCGGTGCTGCGCCCCGGCAGCGATCTGCGATCGGTCTGGCACGAGCTGGTCACCGGACTCTCACCGACCCCCGGCGTCGAGGTGCAGGCGATGCTGCGCTCGACCCGTCTGGACCTGGCGCGGCGGATCCTCGGAACCCGGCTGGTCGCCGCGGGTGTCCCGGAGGAAGGCTGGACCCCGATCACCGTCCACTATTCGGATGTGGAATCGGTGCGTCAGCTGCTCCAGTTCGGCGACCACATCCGCCTCCTCAGTCCTCCCGGGGCGATCGAGCGCTTCCGTGAGATCGCCGCGCAGATCGTGCAGGCACACGCCGGCGGCGTGACCGACCCGCGGCCCAGCGCCGGCGGTAGGACGCGGCCGGGACGGCCCGGCGCGGAGACTCAGCGCTCGGCGTAGTGCTCGGCGACGCGTTCGAGGCCCTCGTCGATGCTCACCCGGGGACGCCAGTCCAGGACCTCGCGGGTCCGGCGCTGGTCGAACCAGTGGGAGGTGGACAGCTGCTCGGCGAGGAACTCGGTGAGCGGCGGTTCGCCGTCGGCGGTGGCACGGCGCATGCCGAAGAGGTTCCGCTCCCACGCGCGCTCGACGAGGGCGCCGGCGCGGCGGGCCACGCCCGCGGGCAGGCGCAGGCGGGGCGGGGCGGCACCGCCGGCCATGGCGATGCGGGTGATGAGCTCGCCCACCGGGCGCGGCTCCCCGTTGGTGACCACGAGGGACTCGCCGTGCGTGTGGTCCGCGGCGGTTACGGCGGCCAGGACGGCCTCGACGGCGTTCCAGGTGTAGAGGGTGTCGACGAGGGCGGCGCCGGAGCCGAGCACCGGCATGCGGCCGGCGCGGGCCCGCTGCACGATGCGGTCGGTCAGCTGCATGTCTCCGGGACCCCACATCAGGTGCGGGCGCAGGGCGAGCACGTGGAAGGACGGCGAGTCGGCGGACAGCGCGATCAGCTCGCCGGCGGCCTTGGTGCGGGCATAGGGTCCCCGCGCGGCGGCCGGGTCGGCCGGGCCGGCCCCCTCACCGACGATCGAGCTGCCGGCGTGCGCCACGGACGGTGAGGAGATGTGCACCATGCGGCTGACGCCGGCGTCCCTGGCGGCCTCCACCACGTACTGGGTGCCGGCGACGTTGACGAGCTCGAACTCCTCCTCGCGGCCGGACACCGAGACCTTGGCGGCCACGTGCACGACCGTGTCCACACCGTCCATGGCGCGGGCGACCGCCTCGGGGTCCGCCACGGAGCCGCGGACGTCCTCGGCGCCCTCGACGCCGGAGGGGCGGCGCTGGAGGGTGACGACCTCGGAGCCGGAGGCGAGCAGCGCCCGCGCCACGCCCTGGCCCAGGATGCCGGAGGCGCCGGTGACGAGGACGCGGTGCGCCTCGGGCTGCTCGAAGACCTGAGGAGTGCCCAGCGCGTCGAGCTCGACCTCGAATCCCATGCGTGACATCAGGGACGGCCCACCTTTCCGCCGGCCAGCACGTGCTCGGCCCACCGGGCCATGCGGGCACGGTCGATCTTGGAGTTGTGTCGGATGTCCGTGGGGATGGCCTCCGTGACGAGGACGGCGGAGACGGCCAACGGCGCCACGGCCGCACGGACCTGGGTCGCAAGCTCGGCGGGGGCCAGACCCGGCTTCGGGCGGCCGTCCCGCAGGTGACCGGCACGCTTCTCCGGACGGGTCGCAGGCTTCGCCGCCTCCACGCAGACCACCAGCGCCTGGGTGCCGGCGGGGCCCACGCCGACGACCGCGCAGCGGTCGACCGGGCCGAGGGCGTCGATGGCGGCCTCCGGGCCCACCGGTGCGACCGGGCCGTGAGGGGTGGACATGACGTGCTGCAGACGGCCCTCGATCCAGAGGCGCCCCTCGGCGTCGACGTGGCCGACGTCGTTGGTGCGGTGCCACACGCGCCCGCCGCCGCCGAACAGGCTGTCCCGCTTGGACTGCTGGTCCGTGTACCAGAGGGCGTCGTAGCGCTCCTTCAGATGCGGCGCCGAGACGACGACCTCGCCCAGCACGCCCCAGCCGGACTCGCGGTCCAGGATGACCTCCTCCGCGGAACCGTCCTCCAGCAGCGGGGCGATCGCGACCTCCACGGTCTCGATGGGGGTGCCGACGCACACGCCGGCGTCCTTGGCGTGCACGAGCTCCTGGACGGTGTCCGCGTCGATGTCCGTGAGCAGCAGGCCCTCGGTCATGCCGTAGGGGGAGTGGACCTGCGCGTTCGGAACGAGCGCGGTCACCTGGCGCATCAGGGACGGCGGGACGGGGGCCCCGGCGGAGAGGACCAGACGGATCCGGTCGAGGACGGCGTGCCCGGCCTCGTCCAGCTCGTCGGCCGTGGCCACGACGTTGCGCAGTGCGGCGGGGGAGGCGAACAGCACGGTGGACTGGCCTGCCTCTGCGGCTTCGGCGAGGCCGCGGGCCGTCAGCGTGGCCGGCTTGGTGACGTCCATGTCCGGGGACACGGAGGTGGCGCCCAGGGCAGGGCCCAGCAGCGCGAACGGCGCGAACCCGGCGAGCAGGGACGAGCCCGGCTCGATGCCGAGCGTGCGGCGAATGCGCCGCACCAGGTGGCCCAGGCGGCCGTGGGTGTAGACGACGCCCTTGGCCGGACCGGTGGAGCCGGAGGTGAACAGGACGGCGGCCTCCTGGTGCTCCTCGGGGACCGGCAGGATCTGGCCCTGCTCGTCCACGGGGCCGACGCGGTGCGGGTCGCGGTGGCGCTCCACCATGGCGTAGAGGCTGTCCTCCACGTTGAGCAGGGAGCGCTGGGCGGCCCCCAGCGTGGCCACGGAGAAGCGGGTGCCCGGCCAGGACTGCGCCCGGGCGAGGGTGAGGCCGGGGGTCTGACCGATGATCCACTTCGGGCGGGCGGACTTCATGGCCCGGGTCATGCCCTTGATGCCCAGGCCCTGGTCCGCGACGACGGCCACGGCGCCCAGGCGCAGCACGGCGTAGAGGGCGGCGGTGAGGTCCCGGCCCGGCGGCACGAGCATGGAGACGCGGTCCCCCGGACGGACCCCCGCGGCCCACAGGCCGGTGGCGATCGCCGAGACCATCTCCTGCAGCTCGCCCCAGCTCACGGCCACGGGGCGGCGCTTCCGGCGCACGATCGCTCGGGAGCTGGCGGCGCCGGTCATGTCCACCAGGGCGGTGGCGTCGCGGTTGTAGGCCTCCGGGGCGCCCCATTCCTCCAGCTGGTCCCACAGGCGACGGCGTCCGGAGGACGGGGAGGTGGGCTGCACCGGGGCGGCGGGGACGTCCTGGCCGGAGGGCGCGGTGCCGTCGTCGTCCTCCTCACCGGCTGAGACGTGGGACTCGAGGTCCTCCAGGTGCAGGGACGTGGTGGACGGGTGCGCCTCGTAGCGCAGCTCGGGCTCCGGCAGGGACACGGGCAGGCCCGATCCCGGGGAGGAGAGCATGCCGGTGTCCAGCAGCTCCAGCCACGTGAGGACGGGTCCGGTCAGGTCCCGGTCCTCGATGAGCAGGTGGCCGGCCTCCTCGTAGCGGTGCACACGGGCGGCCGGAAGGCGGTCGCGCAGGTCGTCGAGGTAGCGGTCGAGGAAGACGGGGTCGTCTGCGCCCCACAGGATCAGGGCGGGAACGTCGGCGGCGCCCAGGGCGGACACGCCTGCGGAGACCTCCTGCAGCGCGGGGTGGGAGCCGTGCTCGGCGGTGGCGGGGATGTCCGCCACGAAGCCGCCCACGCCGCCGCGGCGGTCCGCAGAGGTGTACGGCAGGTGATAGGCGGCGCGCACCGCGCGGGACAGCTGCGGGCTGGCCAGGGACGTGGTGACGGAGACGAACGCGTCCGTGGCCACGGTCGAGTTGGCCAGCAGGGGGCCGGCGAGGGCGGCCTGCAGCGGCACCGGGATGGGGGCGCCCTCCGGCTGGTGGACGGCGGTGTTCAGCGTCATCACACCGGACAGCAGCTCGGCGTGGCGGCCGGCCCAGCCCAGGGAGACGACGCCGCCCCAGTCGTGGCCGATCGTCACGAGGCGGTGGCCGGCGGCCACGAGGCCGGGCAGCTCCAGGGCGTCGGTGATCGCGGTGAGGTCGTCCAGGCGGGCGGCGAGGCCGCGGTAGTCCGAGCCGGCGGTGCCCATCGTCTCCGGGCGGGGCATCTGCGCGTGGGGAAGGCGCTCGGAGAAGCCCATGTCCAGCTGGTCCGGGGCGATCACGCGCCAGGCGGTGCCGCCGGCGCGGGCCTGGTCCACGGTGGCGCGCATGAGCGAGCGCCACAGGTAGGACCAGGTCGGGTTGCCGTGGACGGCGAGGATGGTGCCGTGCACCTCCACGCCCATCGCGGCCAGGGCCGGGCCGGTGTCTGCGATGTGGAAGGTGCGGACGGTGCCGGCCGGGTCCGCGGGGGACTGGACCGTGAGCAGGCGGGACCACTGCGGGTCCCACCCGGGCATCCTGTCGATCGGGGGGATGGTCGCTGCGGCTGCGGGGATGCTCACGGCGTGGTCCTCCTTCTCACCACTGGATCTCGAGCATGGCGGTGTTCAGTCCGGAGCCGACGCCGAGGCAGAGGACCTTGTCCCCGCGCTCGAGGGTGTCCTGCTCGCGGACGAGGGTGATGGGCAGGGACGCCGGGCCGATGTTGCCGAGCGTCGGGAAGGTGGTGGGGACGCGGTCGAGGTCCAGGCCGGCGGCCTCCGCGATCGCGTTGGTGTGCAGCTGGGAGACCTGGTGGGTGATGAACCGGTCCGCGTCCTTCCAGCCCCAGTCGGCGGGCGCGTCGTTCCAGGCGTCCATGACGAGCTCGAGGCCGCCGTCGAGCAGGCCGGTGGAATCGGTGTACATGCCGTTGTGGTCGCCCACGCAGAGCAGGTGGTGCTCGGAACCGGCGCGGGTGACGCCGCGGACGATGCGATGGCTCTCCGGGTGCTCCTCGGCGGAGCCGATCACCGCGCCGGCGGCGCCCGAACCGAGGGTGAGGGAGGCGAACTGCTCCATGAAGTTGCCGCGGTTGGTCTGCGGGGAGTGCAGGTTCTCCACGGTGGCGTCCTGGACCTTGAGGGCGTCCTCTCCGGCCACGACCACGGCGTAGTCGACCTGGCCGGCGTCCACGAGGGAGGAGGCCAGCATGATGCCGTTGACGAAGCCGAGGCAGGCGTTGGTGATGTCGAAGTTCACCGCGGAGGTCGGCAGGCCCATCATGTGGTGGACGCCGACGGCCACGGACGGCTCGAGGGTGGCGCGGGTGACCGAGGTGTTGACGATCAGGCCGACCTGGTCCGGGCGCACCCCCGCGGCCTCGAGGGCGGCGGTGCCGGCGCGGGCGGCGGCCTCCTGGAAGTCGCCCGGCCTGTCCCAGTTGCGGCGGGCGCGGACGCCGGCCACGCGCTGCAGCAGCCCCTTGGGCAGCTTGAGGCGCTTGAGGACGTCGTCCAGACGGACGTCCAGCTCATCGGAGGTGAGCTCGTTCGGGGCCTCGACCTCGGTCACCGCCAGGAGGGCGGCGCGGGAGTACTCGAAGCTGGCGTTGCCGGACACGTTCGGTTACCTGGGCCAATCTGCTCGGGGCACGTCTGCTCGGCCCGCCGAGCGGGCAGGCCGGAGAACGAGTCTATCCCCCGGGGGGACCGAGGACCTCAGGAGGGTGATCGGAGCCACTCGACACATGCCTGACCGGTGATGGCCCAGGGGTATCCTGAGAACGTCCCACACCGTGGAATCACGTCTCTGCGCTGGAGTCTCACAGTATGGATCCCCTGGAACTCGCCCGCTGGCAGTTCGGCATCACGACCGTCTACCACTTCCTCATGGTCCCGCTCACGATCGGCCTCGGCCTGCTCGTGGCGGTCCTGCAGACCGCCTGGTTCGCCACCGGAAAGGAGGCGTATCTGCGCATGACGAAGTTCTGGGGAAAGCTCTTCCTCATCAACTTCATCATGGGTGTGGCCACGGGCATCGTGCAGGAGTTCCAGTTCGGGATGGCCTGGTCCGAGTACTCCCGCTTCGTGGGCGACGTGTTCGGCGCCCCGCTGGCCATGGAGGCGCTCATCGCGTTCTTCCTGGAGTCCGTGTTCCTGGGCGCCTGGATCTTCGGCTGGAAGACGCTGCCGAAGGCCGTCCACCTCGCCGCACTCTGGCTGGCCGTGATCGGCGCCCACTTCTCCGCGTTCTTCATCATGGCGGCCAACGCCTTCATGCAGCATCCGGTGGGATACCGGGTCGTGGACGGACGCCCGGTGCTGGACGACATCGGCGCGGTGCTGACCAACCCGATCCTGCTGACCCACTTCCCGCACACCCTCATGGGCGCCTACGCCGTCGGCGGGGGCTTTCTGCTCGGCATCTCCTGGTACCACCTGTGGCGACGACGTGCCGACGGCATCGACACCGTGGACGCGGACGGCCGTGTGGTGGTGGGAGAGACCGGCTCGGCCGCCCGTGACCGCCAGGACCACACCGTCTGGCTCCGCTCCCTGCGGATCGGCGCCGTGGTCGCGATCATCGGGTTCGTCGGCACCGCCTTCACCGGCCACGCGCAGGCTCAGCAGATGATCGAGAACCAGCCGCTGAAGATGGCCTCCGCGGAGGCGGCCTGCCACGACGGCACCGCATTCTCCGTCTTCTCCTTCGCCGACCTCTCCAACCGCTCGGGCGCCACCACCTGCGACGACGTCGTCGGAGTGGTCGAGATCCCGGGCCTGCTGTCCTACCTCGCCTATGAGGACTTCACGACCCCGGTGAAGGGGGTCACCACCCTCATCCCCGAGTACGAGCAGAAGTACGGCACCCACCTGCCGGACGACCCCATGTACGGCGAGCGCGCCGGCATGCAGATCGACTACCAGCCGCTCATGGAGGTCACCTACTGGGGCTTCCGTCTGATGATCACCTTCGGCGGCCTCGCAGCGCTCGCGGCCGCCTGCGCCCTGTGGATGACGCGCAAGGGGACGGTGCCAGCCAGCCGGAACTGGATGCGCGTGGCCGTGCTGTCCATCGGAGGCTCCTTCGGAGCGAACATGGCCGGCTGGGTGTTCACCGAGATGGGCCGCCAACCGTTCGTCGTGGCCCCGAACCCCGCCCTGCCCGCCGGCGACCAGGTGTTCATGTTCACCGCCGCGGCGGTGTCCCCGGGCGTCGACGGGTTCGAGATCCTCGTGTCCCTGATCGTCTTCGCCCTGCTCTACGGCACGCTGCTCGTGGTCGAGGTCGTCCTGCTGGCCCGCTATGTGCGCGGCGGTGTGCCCGCCGGCATGCCGGAGCTCACCGCACACGAGCACGCGGACCCCGCCGACCACGACCACGACGAGGACGACGTCCTCGCCTTCGCCTACTGACCCGCGATCGGGACCCAAGGAGAACGTCACCATGGCAGAGACCCTGCCCACCATCTGGTTCGCCCTCATCGGAGTCCTCTGGCTCGGCTACCTGCTGCTCGAGGGCTTCGACCTCGGCGTCGGGATGCTCATGCGCCTGTGGGCGCGGGACGAGCGCTCCCGGCGCCAGCTGCTCAACACCATCGGTCCCGTGTGGGACGGCAACGAGGTGTGGCTGCTCACCGCCGGCGGCGCGACCTTCGCGGCGTTCCCGCACTGGTACGCCTCGCTGTTCTCTGCCCTCTACCTGCCGCTGACGCTGACGCTGGTGGGACTGATCCTGCGCGCCGTGGCCATCGAGTACCGCGGCAAGGCGATCACCGACGCCGGGCGCGCCGTATGGGACGCCTGCCTGGCCGGCGGCTCGCTGCTGGCCGCCTTCACCGTGGGCGCCATGCTCGCCCTGACCACCACAGGCCTGCCGCTGGACGCCAACGGCGACCGCGTGGGCGGCCCCTTCGTCTGGATCACCCCGTACGCGCTGCTCGGCGGCGTGGCGGTGGTCCTCTACGCGATCGCCCAGGCATGGGCATTCCTCGGCCTGAAGACCGACGGCGCCGCGCGTGAGGCGGCCCGTCGGGTGCTGGGCCGCTGGCTCCCGGTGCTCGTGGCGCCGTTGGCCCTGTGGGTCGTGCTCGTGGTCGCCCGCCGCGGCGCCGTCCTGCCGTGGGTGCTCACCGTGCTCGCCGTGGTGGCCCTGGCGGCGGCCTGGATGTGGGCGCGTGCCGGCCGTGAGGGCCTGACGTTCGCCGCCATGGCGGGCTTCCTGGCCGCCGGCGTGGCCGCGCTGTTCACCGCCGTCTACCCGGTGGTGCTGCCCTCCACCATCGACCCCGCGTACAGCCTCACCGTGGAGAACGCCTCGTCGGGTGCCTACACGCTCACCGTCATGGCGTGGGTGACGGTCGTCTTCGTGCCGATCGTCCTGGCCTACACCGCCTGGTCCTACTGGACCTTCCGCCGCCGCATCGCCGTCACCCACATCCCCACGGCCCACGCGGTCCGCCCGGTGTGAGTCGTCCCGACGATGGCCGGGCACCCCGGTCTTCCGGCCCCCTTCCCCGAGACTCCGCCTCCCGGCGGCTGCTGGTCCCCCTGCTGGGCTGCGCCGTGCTGCGTGCGGGCGGATGGATCCTGCTCGCCGAGGCGCTGACCCGGCTGCTGACCGGGCTGGCTGCGGCCCTGCCCGTCCCCGATGCCTCCGACCTGCTCGACCTGCTCCTGCGCCCGCCGGCCCCCGCCGGACCGGTGGAGGCGGACCAGGTCGGCCTCGCCCTGCTGCTGGGCGCGGCGGGCACCCTGCTGCGTGCGGCCGCGGAGGCGATCGCTCCGGCGCTGGGGCGCCGGACCTCCCTGCAGGTGCAGGCGGACCTGCGCCGTGCGCTGCTGCGGCGCCGCCTGGACGAGGCCGACGCCCTGGGCGAGGACGTGGGCCCGGACGCGGTGGTGGCGACCCGCGGCCTGGAGGGACTGGACGACTACCACGCGCGGGTGCTGCCCGCCCTGGCCGCGGCCGCGGTGGTCCCACCCGCGCTGATCGGGTGGGCGCTGCTGCGAGATCCGCTGTCCGCGCTGCTGCTGCTGCTCACCCTGCCGCTGGTGCCGTTGTTCATGGTCCTGATCGGCCGGCACACCGCCGAGCGCATCGCCGACTCCGCCGCGGGACTGGCCCGGCTCTCCTCCCAGCTGGCCGAGCTCGCCCGTGGGCTGCCGGTGCTCGTGGGCCTGCACCGGGCCGGGGTCCAGCGGCGCTCTCTGGAAAGGGTCTCCGAACGGCACCGGGCCGCCACGATGGGCACCCTGCGCACCGCGTTCGTCTCCGGCCTTGCGCTGGAGCTGATCGCCTCCCTGTCCGTCGCGGTCGTGGCCGTGGTGATCGGCGTGCGTCTGGTCTCCGGGAGCCTGGGGCTCGCGGAGGGGATGGTGGTCCTGGTCATGGCCGCCGAGGTCTACCTGCCGCTGCGGGACCTGGGTGCCGCCTTCCATGCCACCGAGGATGCCGAGGCGGCCCGGGACCGCATCGACGCCCGCCTGCACGAGCCGCTGCGTGTCCCCGCCCTGGACAGGCTGCGGGGCGCAGACGACGCAGGTGAGGACCCCGCGCAGCCGGTGCTGTCCCTGGACGGGCTGCGGATCGCCTACGGGGCCGGGCCATGTGTGGTGGACGGCCTCGACCTGTCCGTGCCCGCCGGCGAGGCCCGGGTGCTCTCGACCGGGTCCGGCACCGGCAAGTCCACCGTCCTGCACCTGCTGGCCGGGCTGCTCCGCGACGACGACGTCCGTGTGGCCGGCACGGTGCGCGCGCCCGAGCCCGGACGCGTCCTGTGGCTGGGGCAGCATCCGGAGTTCGCCGCTCCCACAGGCGCCGAGGAGCTGGCGTTGGCGGGGGCGGACCCGGTGCAGGCCCGGTCCGCTCTGGAGGCGGTGGGCCTTCGCGCGGACCTGGCGGAGCGCCCGGTCGACGACCTCAGCCCCGGGGAGCGGCGTCGTCTTGCCCTGGCCCGGCTGCTGGCCCGGCTCGCGCAGACGGACGACGACGCGGACGGCGCGCCTCGGCTGGTGCTGCTCGACGAGCCCACCGCCCACCTGGATGAGACGGCGGCGGACCGGGTGCGCCGACTGCTGCTGACGATCAGGACGGATCGGGTGCCCGGACTGTCCCTGCCGCCGGTCGCCCTGCTCATCGCATCCCACGACCCCGCCCTTGCCGGATCAGGGCGGCCGCCGACGGCCGCCGTGGCCGATGCCGGCATCGATGCGGCCGTCACCGGGCCGCCGGTCGCCTCCACCGCACAGCGTGTCCCGCGCGGGCGCCACGTCCTCCGGCTGCTGCCCTGGGGCGCCCGCAGGCTGTGGGCGTCGGTCGGCTGGGCCGTGGGCACCCACCTGTCCGCGGCGCTGCTGGCCGGTCTGTCCGGCTGGCTGATCGTCATGGCCGCCTATCAGCCGCCGATCCTGTACCTGCTGGCCGTGATCGTCCTGGTGCGGGCGTTCGGCGTGTCCCGCGGCGTCTGCCGCTACCTGGAGCGGCTGTCCGCCCACGACGCGGTGCTGGCGTGGGCGGGCCGGCTGCGTCTGCGGATCTGGGACCGCCTCGGCGCGGACCCCGCGGCCTTCCGCCGGCTCAGCCGGGCCGACGGGGCCCTGTCCGCGCTCGTCGCGGACGTCGACGCACTGCGCGACGCCGTGCCCCGCGTCCTCGTCCCGGTCCCGGCGGCGCTGCTGGCCTGGGCTGTCATGGCCGCGATCGTCTCCGTGCTGGCCCCCGGTCCGGCCGCGGCGGCCCTGCCCGTCGCGGCTGCTGGGCTGGTGCTGGTCCCCGCGGCGGTGCTGCTCGTCGACCGGGCCGCCTCCGGAGCCGCCGCCACGCGACGCTCGGCGCTGCTCGGACACGTCACCCGCCTGCTTCAGGCAGCGGCAGACCTGCACGCCAACGGCCTGGCAGAGTGCGCCCTGCAGAGGCTTGACCGGACCGCCGAGCAGCTGGACGCCCCGGCACGCCGCGCCTCCCGCGCGGCCGGGCTCGGGGCCGCCCTGGCCGTGGCCGCGTCCTCGGCGTCCGCCCTGGCCGCGGCCCAGGCCGCCCTGGACACCGGCACCGCCGCTCCGGCCGCGGCGTTGGCCGTCCTTATCGCCCTGAGCTGGGCCGAGCCGCTGGCCGCCCTGGGGACCGCGGCGGCGCAGCTGCCCGTGCTGCGGGATCGGGGCCGCGCCGTCGCGCCACTGCTGGCCGGGCCGGAGCCGACCGGATCGGGGCGTCCGACGTCCGCCGCCGCCGAGGCCGACACCGTCGTCGAGGCCGACACCGTCGTCGAGACCCTGCTGCTCGAGGACGCCGCCGCGTGGCATCCGGGGGCACAGGAGCCGGTCTGGACCGGCCTGGACCTTCGTGCTCGGCGGGGCGAGCGGATCGGGGTGGTGGGGCCGTCCGGCTCCGGCAAGTCCACGCTGCTGTCCGTGCTGCTCGGCCTGCTCCCGCCTGCCCAGGGCCGCTATGCGCTGCTCACCGCGGCGGAGTCGGAAGAGGTGGAGTCAAAGGAGGCGGGGCCGGAGCTCGGGCCCGGGACGGCCCCGGTGTGCCGGCCGGGCGCCGACGCGGCCGGCACGGGGCGCCGAGCCGAGGCCGGGCGCAGGCCCTCGGCGGACCGCCTGCGCCGGGTGGCGTGGACGCCGCAGGACGCGCTCGTGTTCGACTCCACCGTGCGCGGCAACCTGGCGCTGTCCCGAGACCCGCAGCAGGCCCCGGACGAGGAGGAGCTGACAGACGCCCTGCGCCGGGTCGGGCTGGACGGCTGGCTCGCGGCACAGCCGGACGGGCTGGACACCCGGGTCGGACCGGGCGGCCGGCGACTGTCCGGCGGGCAACGTCAGCGTCTCGCGGTGGCCCGGGCCCTGCTGGCCGGGGCGGATGTGGTCCTGTTGGACGAGCCGACGGCGCACCTCGGCCGCGACGAGGGCCACGCGCTCATGCAGGATCTGGTGGCGGGCCTGGGGGAGAGGATCACGGTGACGGTCACCCATGACGAGGCGCTGGTGGCGGACGCCGACGTGGTCCTGCGGCTCGGGGCCGAGCACGGCCACCGCCGGCGGTGACCCGACGCCGCGTCAGGGGCCGTCACGGCGCGCAGTGAGTCGTCGTCCACGCGCTCGGCAGGTCAGCCCCGGGTGCCGGAGCGGTGACCTGCACCGCGACGCTCACTCGGCCGAGACCTCCACCGCGTCGTCGGCCTCCGGGGCGGCGGCCACCAGGATCGGCGAGGCGCCGGAGCCGATCGCCTCGATCCTCTGGTCCACCGGGACGCCCGAGCCGTCGCGGCGGCCGAACTCGGTGGGCAGGGCGCGGGCGACGCCGGCCTTCGACGCGGCGAGGGCGGGGGAGGCGCCGGCCCAGGCCAGCACCACGGCGTTCTCGCCCTTGAGCATCCGGTGGGCGCGGACGCCGGCGGTGCCGCGGCCCTTGGTCGGGTACTCGCCGAGCGGGGTGACCTTCACGGACCCGGGCGCGGAGCCGAGCAGGTCGGACTGGCCGTCGGCCACGGTGACCACCACGGCCGGACGCTCGGAGGAGGACAGCTCGGCCTCGGGCACCACGGTGCCGGCCGGGGCGACGGCGAACGCGAGGACGGTGTCCTTGTCCGCCACACGCATGCCGGCCATGCCGCCGGCGGACGGGCCCTGCGGACGGACCAGCGAGGCCTCATAGTGCAGCAGCTGGCCGGCGGCGGTGACGAACACGAGGTGGTCCTCGTCCTGCACTGCGGGTGCGGCGCCCACCACGGCGTCCCTGTCCTTGAGGGTGATGGCCTCGAACACGTCCCGGTTCAGCGGCCACTGTGGGCGGACGCGCTTGACCACACCGCGGGCGGTGCCGATCGCCAGGACGGCGTCCAGGGGGACGAGGGCGACGAGGGACTCGCCGCGCTCGAGCGGGACGAACTCCTTGGCGGGCACGGACTCGGCCATGGCCGGGGAGGCGGAGGCCTCCGCGGCGGCGGGGATGTCCACGACCTGGAGGCGGTGGAGGCGGCCTGCGGAGGTGAGGGCACCGATCTCGCCGCGGGCCGTCGTCGGGACCACGGAGGTGTAGGAGTCGTGCTTGTGGCGGCGGCCGACAGGGGCGATCGGGGTCCGGTCCGCGGTGCGCAGCAGGCGGCCCGCGGTGGACAGCAGCACCCAGCAGGGGGTGTCCGCGACCATCATCGGGGACGCGACGGCCCCGGCCTCCTTCGCCGCCGGGGCGGAGGCGGTGGGGGAGGCGAGGTTCTCGGCGTCGAGCAGCCGGGTGCGGCGGTCGTCGCCGTACTCGGCCGCCACGTCCACCAGCTCGCCGGAGACGACCTCGCGCAGGCGGGCGTCCGAGGCGAGGATGGCCTCCAGCTCGGCGATCGCGGCGGCCAGCTCGTCCCGCTCTGCTTCGAGCTCGATGCGGGAGAACCTGGTCAGCTGGCGCAGGCGCAGCTCGAGGATGTGGTTGGACTGGACCTCGGTGAGGTCGAAGACCTGCATGAGGCGGGTGCGGGCCGCGGCGGCGTCGTCCGAGGTGCGGATGATCTCGATGACCTCGTCGATGTCGACCAGGGCCAGCAGCAGGCCCTCCACCAGGTGGAGCCGGTCCCTCTTCTTGCCGAGGCGGTACTCGGTCCGGCGGCGCACCACGGACAGGCGGTGGTCCACGTAGACCTGGAGCAGCTCCTTCAGCCCCAGGGTCTGCGGCTGGCCGTCCACGAGGGCCACGTTGTTGATGCCGAAGGTCTCCTCCAGCGGCGTGTGCTTGTAGAGCGCGGCGAGCACCGCCTGCGGGTTGAACCCGGACTTGAGCTCGATGACGAGCTTGAGGCCGTTCTTGCGGTCCGTCAGGTCGACGACGTCGGAGATGCCGGTGATCTTCTTGGCGTTGACGCCGTCCTTGATCCGCTCGATCACCTTCTCCGGGCCGACGCCGTACGGCAGCTCGGTGACCACGAGTCCGGTCTTGCGGGCGGTGACCTGCTCCACGGCGACGGTGGCGCGCATGCGGAAGGAGCCGCGGCCGGTGGCGTAGGCGTCCTTCACCCCGTCCAGGCCCACGATCCGTCCGCCCGACGGCAGGTCCGGGCCGGGGACGTGCTCCATCAGGTCCGCGAGCTCCGCGTCCGGGTGCTCGAGCAGGTGGCGGGCCGCGGCGACGACCTCACGCAGGTTGTGCGGGGCCATGTTGGTGGCCATGCCCACCGCGATGCCGGAGGCCCCGTTGACCAGCAGGTTCGGGTAGGCCGACGGCAGGACGCCGGGCTGGGTGAACTGGTTGTCGTAGTTCGGGACGAAGTCGACCGTGTCCTCGTCCAGGTCGGCGGTCATCGCCAGCGCCGCCGGAGCCATGCGGGCCTCGGTGTAGCGCGGGGCCGCCGGACCGTCGTCGAGCGAGCCGAAGTTGCCGTGGCCGTCCACCACCGGCAGGCGCAGGGAGAACGGCTGGGCCATGCGCACCATGGCGTCGTAGATCGCGCCGTCGCCGTGGGGGTGCAGCTTGCCCATCACCTCGCCGACCACGCGCGCCGACTTCACATGCCCCTTGTCCGGGCGCAGCCCCATCTGGGACATCATGAACAGGATGCGCCGCTGGACCGGCTTCAGTCCGTCGCGGGCGTCCGGCAGGGCGCGGGAGTAGATCACCGAGTACGCGTACTCGAGGAACGAGCCCTCCATCTCCTGCGCGACGTCGACGTCGACGATGTTCTCCTGCTCCACGGGAACGGGCTGCGGGGCGTCGCCACCGGCCGAGCGGGAACGGGTCGATCGGGCTGTCATGGTGCTTCGGGAGTCCTCAACGGTTCGGAGATTGTCTAGGCTGAATCCTATGGGTGAGAAGCGTCAGAAGCCTGTATATCCCCGCCACTGGGAGGCGGACGTCGTGCTCAGGGACGGCACCACCGCCCGCCTGCGGCCGATCACTCCGGACGACGCGGACGGCCTGCAGGCCATGCACCGCGGCCAGTCGGAGTCGTCGATCTACCTGCGCTACTTCACGTACAAGTCGCAGCTGTCCAAGAAGGACCTCAAGCGCTTCACCGTCGTCGACTACAAGGACCGCGTGGCCTTCGTGGTCCAGCGCCGCGGCCGCATCCTCGGCGTCGGCCGCTACGACCGCTACCCGAACCAGGACGTCGCCGAGGTGGCGTTCAACATCGCCGACGACGCGCAGGGCCGCGGCCTCGGCTCCATCTTCATGGAGCACCTGGCCGTCGCCGCCCGCGAGAACGGCATCCGCCGCTTCACCGCCGAGGTCCTCCCGGAGAACCGCAAGATGCTCTCCGTGTTCCAGGAGTCCGGCTTCGAGATCGCCCGTCGCTTCGAGGACGGCGTCGTGGCCGTCGAGTTCCCCATCGACCCCACCGCCCGCTGGCGTGCCGTCATGGAATCGCGCGAGCACCGCGCCGAGGCCCGGTCCGTCTCCGAGATCGTCAACCCGTTCTCCGTGGCGGTCGTCGGCGCCTCCCGTCACCCCGAGTCGGTCGGCCACGTGGTCCTCGAGCACATCCTCGCCGGCGGCTTCACCGGGGACGTCCATGCCGTCAACCGCGAGGCCTTCGAGGTCTGCGGTGTGCCCGCCCACGCCCATGTGAAGGACATCCCGGGCCCGGTCGACCTCGTGGTGGCCGCCGTCCCCGTGGACGAGATGCCGGGCGTCGTCGAGCAGTGCGCCGAGCACGGCGTCAAGGGGATCCTTGTGCTCACCTCCGGCTACGCGGACGCCGGCGCCGAGGGCGTGGCCGCCCAGCGCGCGCTCGTCTCCCGTGCCCGCGCGGAGGGCATGCGCATCATCGGTCCCGCCTCGCTCGGCGTGATCTGCACCGACCCGAAGATCCGCCTGAACGCCTCCCCGGCGCCCGGCATGCCGGCTCGCGGCCGCATCGGCCTGTTCAGCCAGTCCGGCTCGATCTCCGCGATGCTCGCCTCCTCCGCCCTGCGCCGCGGCATCGGCGTGTCCACCGTGATCAGCGCAGGCAACCGTGCCGACGTCTCCGGCAACGACGCGATGCAGTACTTCGAGGACGACCCGCAGACCGCCGCCGTGGGCGTGTACCTCGAGTCCTTCGGCAACCCGCGCAAGTTCTCCCGGATCGCGCGCCGCCTCTCCCGCACCAAGCCGGTCGTGGTGGTCCGCTCGGACGTCACCGGACGAAACCTGCCCCCGGGCCACGAGACCCGCACCACCCGGGCACCCGAGGGCACCGTGGACTCCATGCTGGACCAGACCGGCGCGATCGAGGTCATCACCCACGAGGAGCTCATGGACCTCATGCAGGCCCTGGCCTCCCAACCGCTGCCGCGCGGCCGCCGTGTGCTCCTGGTGGGCGACTCCCTCGCCCTGGACCGCCTCGCCCGGGACGCCGCCTCCGCCGAGGGCCTCGAGGTCGTGGACACCGTCGGCCTCGCCTCCGCCGAGGACGGCACCGCCCGCCACGCAGACGCCGTCCGCAAGGATCTGGAGACCGCGCTCGCCGACGGCCGCGCCGACGCCGTGGTGGTCATCGCCCGCGCCGGCCTGCACCAGTCGGCCGAGGTCCCCGCCGATCTGGCCCGCGAACTCTCGGACGCCGCCCGCGGCGCCGAGGTGCCGGTCCTGGTCTGCCTCACCGATGTGGTGGACCCGGAATACTCCGGTGCGCTGCTCGCCGGCTCGGCTCCGCTGGACGACGACGCCGAGCCCGGTGCCCTGCAGCCGGGCGTCCCGTTCTACCCGTCCCCTCAGAAGGCCCTGCGCGTGCTCGGCCGCCTGGCCACCTACGTGGCCTGGCGGGACGAGGACATGGGCGAGCCGATCGAGCTCGAGGGCGTGGACCGCCACACCGCGGAGGAGATCGTGGAGGCCGCCGTGGCCCGCGGCAACAACGGCACCGAGCTGACCCGTCTCACCCCGGAGGAGACGGCGCGCCTGTTGGGCTGCTATGGCATCTCCACGCTCCCGTCCGAGCGCTTCAGCACCACGGATGAGGCCGTGGAGGCGGCCGAGCGCCTCGGGTTCCCGGTGGCCGTGAAGGCGGTCGACCCGCACCTGCGCCACCGTCTCGACCTGGGCGGTGTGCGGCTGTCCATCACGGACGCGGACTCGCTGCGCCGCAACGTGGAACAGATGCGCCAGGCGCTGAAGGCCTTCGGCGTCACCGAGCTCGAGGTGCAGGCCATGGCGCCGGCCGGCCAGGCCGTCACCGTCACGGCCCTGGAGGACCCGCTGATCGGCCCCGTGGTGTCCTTCGGCATCACCGGCGACGCCACCGACCTGCTGGACGACTGGGTGCACCGCGTCCCGCCGCTGACCTCCGGTGACGTCTCCCAGATGGTCCGCGCCCCGCGTGCCGCGTCCAAGCTGCAGGCCCACGGCGGTGTGCCCGCCGCGGACATGGGGGCCCTGGAGGACCTCGTCTCCCGCGTGGCCGCCCTCAAGGACGACCTGCCGTCTGTCGCCCGCCTGAGGTTCGCCCCCGTCCTGGCCGGCCCCGGCGGAGTCACGGTGCTGCAGGCCGAGGTGGACGTCGCGGACGCCGGCCAGCGCACCGACTCCGCCCGCCGTGCCATGCGTGGGGACTGACCTCGTGGACGACGCCCCTCGGCGCCGCCAGGGCGTCGCCTGTGGATGCGGCGGTCAGGTGTCCGGGCGCCGATAGCATGGAGCCCATGACCCCGCTGCGCAGGAACCACGAGCACGACGACCATCGCTCACCGCTGAACCGCCTGGGCGCGGCCGAACAGGGCCGCCGCTGGACGGTGGGCTCGGGTCCGTCGCTGACCGAGTCCCTCGCCCGCGCGGGGTTCTACCCGGACCTGGTGGCGCACCACCTGGCCCAGGAGCTGGAGGCGCGGCAGCCACTGGCCCACCTGGTGCACGTGGACACCCACTTCGACTACGACGAGATCCACCGCCACATCACCGTGCTGGTGGTGTGTGAGGACGTGGTGGTGGCCGCACACCTGGACGACCACCCGCTGGACACCGAGGGGCGTCGCATGCTGGCCCAGATCTCTACGGAGCTCGTCCCGGTGTCCGCGATCGGCTCCGTGGTGATCACCACCGGCCACGCCGAGCCCGAGCAGTTCCGCCCCACCGACCCGGTGGCCGAGATGACGCTGGCCGTGCAGTGGGCCGGCGGCCAGCGCCTGGACCTGCAGCCGGCCGGCTGCGCCGACCCGAACTGCGAGGCGGACCACGGCTATACCGGCACCTCCACGCGCGAGGACCTCGTGATTCGCGTGGCGGCGGACGCCGACGGGCGTGCCGCGGTCGAGGACGCCCTGGCGTTCGCCCGCACCCTGCGCCGCGTCCACCTGGCGGCGGTCGCATGAGTGCACCCGTCCCCGCCGGAGTCGTTCCGGCCGAGCGGCATCTGCGCTCCGTCATGGCCTCGGCGGCCGCGGCGCTCGGGGTGGAGGGGCTGGACAACGCGCTGGCCTGGCCGCAGACGCGCCGTGCCGTGGTCGCACTGGTGGACGGGCTCGGCCGCAACGTGCTGCGCCGCTTCGGGGGTCACGCCCCGTTCCTCAAGTCCGCCATGGAGTCCCACGGCCGCGTCCTGCAGGCGCCCGTGCCGACCACCACCGCGGCCTCCCTGACCAGCCTGGGCACCGGCGAGGAGCCGGGCGTGCACGGCGTGGTCGGCTATGACGTGCTCGATCCGGAGCGGGGCGTGGTGGTGAACATGCTCGGCGGCTGGGACCCGGCCACCGTCCCGGAGCAGTGGCAGCCGCTGCCCACCGTCCTGGAGCGGGCCGAGGCGGCCGGCTGTGCGGTGGTCACGGTCTCCCTGCCTCTGTTCGCCGGCTCCGCCCTGACCCGCGCCGCCCTGCGCGGCGGCGAGTACCGGGCCGGCTCCACGATGGCCGCCCGCATGCAGCTGGCCCTCGGCGTGCTGGACAGCGCCCGGCAGCCAGCCCTGGTCTACCTGTACTTCAACGAGCTGGACAAGGCCGGCCACCGCGACGGCCTGGGCTCCGACTCCTGGCTCCATGCCCTCGAGGAGGTCGACACCACGCTGAAGCGGCTGCACGAGCGGATGCCGCCCGGCTCCACCCTCGGCATCACCGGGGACCACGGGATGGTGGACGTGCCCGACTCCCGTCGGCTCGACTACGCGGAGGTGCTCGAGGACGGGAGTCTGCGCTTCCCGGAGCTGCTCGACGGCGTGGAGCACACGGCGGGGGAGCCGCGCCTGGTGCAGCTGCACTTCGGGGCGGACGTCTCCGCCGAGCGCCGCGCCGCCGTGGCCGAGGCCTGGCGTGCCGCCCACGGCGCCCACGCATGGGTCCTGACCCGGGACGAGGCGGTGGCCGCCGGCTGGTTCGGCGCCGAGGTCGCGGACCGGGTGCGCCCGCGCATCGGCGACCTGCTCATCGCCGCCCACGACGACCTGGCCCTCTACGACGGCCGCCGGGTCGGTGCCCACGCCTTCGAGATGGTCGGACAGCACGGCTCGCCCACCCGCGCGGAGCGTGAGGTGCCCCTGCTGCTGCTCAGCACCTGAGCGGGGAGAGCCCCTCCTGACGGTGGCCTGCCGTGCGTCCTGACGGTGCCCTGCCGTGTGCCGTCTCCCGTGCGCCGTCTCCCGTGCGCCGTCTCCCGGGCTCCTGGGGGGCGGAGGGCCCGGGAGGGGTCAGTCGTTCTTGCGGCCGAAGACGATCTCGTCCCAGCTCGGCACGGAGGCGCGGCGGGTCGAGGACTTCGAGCGGGTCGGCTCCTTCTGCGCGCCGGGCTTCGGCTCCGAGGTGTCCTTGATCAGCACGTCCGCGATGCGTCCGCGCGAGGTCCCGCGGCCGGAGGTCGACCGGCCGGGGCGAGGCTTCTGCGCGGCGTCCTCGTTGGCGGCCTCGTCCTCGGCGGCCTTGTCCTCGTCCTGCGGGTCCGTGGTCTCCTCAGCCGCGGCATCCTCGTCACGGGCGTCGGCGTCGCCCGCGTCCTCGTCACGTGCGGGGTCCGCGGAGCGGAAGGCGTGCACGGAGGCCAGCGGGCTGTCGTCGCCGGCGTCCTCGTCGTCCCACAGGTACTCGGTCCGGTCGGCCGAGACGGCGGAGCCGGCGCCGGTGTCGTCTGCGGCCGCCAGGGTCGGCTTCGCCGGCGGCTGCGGGTTCGGAGTCTCCTCCCGCGTGAGCATCAGGGCGAGGGCGTCGTCGGACTCCTCGTCTGCGCCGAGGCGCTGGCCGCGGCGGGCCCGGAGGATGTCGAGCAGCTCCTCGTCCGGGTCCGGGGCGGTGTCCGGGTGCAGGGCGGTCGGCTCGGCGGCCGGGCGCTCGGGGACGTCCCCCGCCTCGACGTCGAACGGGGTCTCGTCGTCCTTCGACCGGCCGGAGGGGATGTTCCAGGTCTCGGCGTCGGCCAGCAGCTGGGCCCAGCGGTTCACGTGGTCCACCTGCTTGGCGCCCTGACGGAACGCGAACCGGGCCGGCGGCTGCTCCTGCGTCGGCTTGGAGCGCAGCCCTTCCAGGCTGAAGTCCGCGACCACGGTCCATGGGCCCGGGCCCTCGCGCCAGGCGTCCCAGGTCACGGCGTCCGCGTCCAGGCCGAGCTCCTGCAGCCGATGGGAGACGAGCTCGCCCAGGGTGCTCGGGCCGCCGTCCTCGACCGTGGAGGAGTAGAGGTCCGGGCCGCCGACCCACACCTCGAGCTGCTGGACCTGCTGTGCGATCCACGCGCGCTCGGCCAGGACCGGGTACTCGAAGACGCGGACACGGGCCAGGGAGGCGCCGGTGGCCTCGGCGACCTCCTCGGCGGTGGCGCCGGCGCGGATGCGGGCCTGGATCTCGCGGGGGGACACCTGGGCGGCCGGGACCTCGTCTGCGGCGTCGGCGCCGGGGCGGGTCGAGGAGCCCGGGCGGGGCCGGCCGACGGCGCCGGCGTCGTCCTGCCGACCGTCGGAGGCGGAGGCGACGTCCCCGGCGGAGGTGGGGTGGTCGTCGTCGTCCTTCTCCCGGGACGCCGTGGCGGCGGGGGAGTCGGCGGTGCCGCCGCCGGAGTCGGCGGTCACCAGAGAGCGCACCTCGTCGGTCAGGGGGAGGGTGTGCTCGCCGCCGTCCTGGTCGGTCAGCCGCAGGGCGGTGCCGTCCTCGGTCAGTCCAGCCGGTCGCATCTCGGCCATGGGCGCCAGTGCCTTCCTTCGGGTCGTCTCCGTGCTCACCGGTGCGGCGGCGTCGGCCCGGGCCCGGACGGGTGCCGTCAGGACCGGGCGCGCCTGCGCGCGTCCGTCGTCCGATCCTAGAACACGTCCACGCTGTGACGAACGGAACACGGATGCGGCCGGCTCTCATTTGGCACCGAGGCAACGATCGTGCACAATCTACGCGCAACGGCGCCGTGTGGTCAGCCCCTCGTCGGGGTGACGAAGCCCCACAGTGACCAGCGGTCCGTCCCCCTTTCTTCACCGGCGGTGCGGCCCGTCCCGCCGGTCCAGACCTGAGCGGAGCGTGAGATCCCCCATGGCCACCGACTACGACGCCCCCCGGAAGAACGACGACGACGGCACCGAGGACTCCATCGAGGAGCTGAAGTCCCGTCGCACGGACACCCAGTCCGCCGTCGTCGACGAGGATGAGACCGAGGCCGCGGAGGGCTTCGAGCTGCCCGGCGCCGACCTCTCCGGCGAAGAGCTGATGGTCCGGGTGCTGCCCGCGCAGTCCGACGAGTTCACCTGCGCCTCCTGCTTCCTGGTCCGCCACCGCTCGCAGGCCGCGCGCGAGAAAGGCGGCCTCATCTTCTGCACCGACTGCGAAGGCTGATCCGCCGGGCGCACCCGCCGGCAGCAGACCACGCAGAACGCCCCGGGCATCCGGTCGGATGTCCGGGGCGTTCTGGCGTGTCAGGGGCGGGTCGTGCGCAGACCCTTGGTCCCATGCGCGGCGCTGCGACTCAGCGGTGCCCGTCGTGCTCCAGGTCCTCCGCCGCGGCGGTGTGCATGGTGCCGCCGAGGGCCGCGACGAGCTCCTGCGGACGGCGGGTGCTGGTCAGCCAGTACGGGGTGCGGTCGCGTTCGTCGGTGAGCTGGATGCGGACCACGGGGGAGATCCACCCGCGGATGACCGTGTAGGCGAGGCCGTGCAGACGGGCGCCGCGCTGCTGACGGGCGTCGTCGCCCAGGAAGCCGGTGACCTCGCCGAGGTAGGAGCGCTCGATGCGGGCCTTGCCGACCTGCAGGTCCGTGCCCGTCACCACGATCCGCGGAGTGGACGTGACCAGGACGATCGCCTCCACGATGAAGAACAGGACTGCCGCCACGATGCCGGTGGTCAGGTTGATCGGCGCGAACACCAGCACCGAGAGCGCGGCCAGCATGACGGCCACGACCCACACGCCCACGGACGGCGTCAGGCGCTCCTCGAACAGGACGGTCTCGGCCTCGGCGGCGGGGGCGGTCTGCTGGTTCTCACGCATGTGCTCCAGCTTCCCACACGCACCCTCCTCCGCCCGGCCCGGCGCGCGGTCGCTCGGGTAGAGTGGGCCGCTGTGAGTGACATCCACCGCATCCCTGTGCCGCTGCAGCTGCTGGACGATGGGCTCGAGCCGCCCGCCTACGCCGTCGAGGGCGACGCCGGCGCCGACCTCCGCACCTCCGTGGACGTGGAGCTCGCCCCCGGGGAGCGCGCGCTGGTCCCGACAGGCGTGGCGATCGCCCTGCCCGCCGGTTACGCCGCCTTCGTGCATCCGCGCTCGGGCCTGGCCGTGCGCCAGGGCCTGAGCGTCGTGAACGCCCCCGGCACCATCGACGCCGGCTACCGTGGCGAGATCAAGGTGCCGCTGGTCAACATGGACCCGTCCTCGCCGGTCCGCCTGCAGCGCGGTGACCGCATCGCCCAGCTGGTGGTCCAGCCGGTGGTGCAGGCCGACTTCGTGCGGGTCGAGCGGCTCGAGGACTCCGCCCGCGGCGCCGCCGGATTCGGATCGACCGGAGGCTTCACCCCGGCCGCCGGACCGGACGCCGCCGCAGCCCCGCAGAACGACCGCTGAGCCGGACGCCCGCAAGGAGGAACGCATGATCTTCGGACGCAACCGCAACGTACGCCATGAGCAGGTCACCCTGCCCGAGGAGCTGATGGAGGACCGGGACCGCATCGCGGCCGGCCTGATGCCTGCCGGCGACGACACGACCGGCCCGTTCGACGTGGCCGACCGTCCGGACGCCAAGGGCTACATCGACCTCGGCTCCCTGCGCATCAAGGCCCGCCAGGGCATGAAGCTACGCCTGGACTTGGAGGACAAGACCCAGCGCGTGATCGCCGTGACCGTCACCGCCGGTACGTCCGCCGTGCAGCTGCAGGCCTTCGCCGCCCCGCGCCGGTCGGGCCTGTGGGACGACCTGCGGGCCGAGATCCTCGACGCTCTGGGCACCACCCCCGGTGCCGTGGCGGACGAGCGGCAGGGCCGCTTCGGCACCGAGGTCATGAGCCGTGTGCCCGCCTCCATGCCGGACGGCTCGCCGGGCTGGAACGTGGCCCGCTTCATCGGCGTGGACGGGCCCCGCTGGTTCGTGCGCGGCGTGATCCAGGGTGAGGCCGCCCTGCACCCGGAGGACGCCGAGGAGATCGAGGGCGTCTTCGCCGACCTCGTGGTCGTCCGCGGTGAGGAGCCCGTCCCGCCGCGCGAGCTGCTCCCGCTGCGCCCGCCGGTCAACGCGCGGCCGGTGCGTCGTCGTCGCCCGGGCGGCGAGTCCGCCGACGTCACCGGCGAGCGTGCCCCGGCCGAGGCCCCGCAGCTGCCCGAGCGCGGTCCCGAGATCACCGAGGTCCGCTGACATGGCCGAGACGGTCGAGCGCGTCGGCGTGGTCGCGACCGTCACGGTCCCGGCGGCTGACGCGGACGCCGTCTTCCGCGCCGAGCTCGCGGAGGCCCTGCCCGAGCCGGGGCAGGAGTCTGCCGAGGACACCGTCGTGCTGCTGTGGCATGGGCGCCGCCGTGTGCCCCAGGTGCTGCCCGGGCAGTGGCTGCGCGTGCGCGGAACGCTGACCACCGCCGACGGCGTCCCCACCGTCCACAACCCCGCCTACGACCTGGTTCCCGCACCGGGTCGCCGACAGGAGCGTCCGTGACCCAGCCCGACGAGCACCCCCGTCCCTCCGGGCGTCCCGACGACGGCGGCGCACCCGGACAGCACCGGCCCGCCCCGGCGCGGGGCCGCGACGCCGCTGAGGCGGACGCGCCCGTGTCCCCGGACGCGCCCTCCGCGCTGATGCGCTCGTGGGGCGGGTCCGCACGGCTGGACGAGAAGGGCCGACTGGACCCGTTGGCGAGTGTGGGCGGCTGGCGCGGCATCGTGGAGGCCTCGCTGCCGACCTTCGTGTTCATGGTCGCCTTCATGGTGACCCAGGCGGTGTGGCCCTCCGGCGTTGCCGCGGTGGGCGTGGCCGTGGTGATGGGCGCGGTGCGCCTGGTCCAGCGGCAGTCTCCCGTGCAGGCCGTCGCTGGCCTCGCCGTGGTGGTGCTCTGTGTGGTCATGGCCCTCACCACCGGGCAGGCCCGCGACTTCTACGTCTGGGGCTTCGTGACGAACGGTCTCTACTCGCTGGGGTTCGTGGTCTCGATCCTTGTCGGCTGGCCCGTGGTGGGCCTGATCTTCGGCATGGTGCGCGGGGAGGGGGTGGACTGGCGCCACGACCGTGCCCGCCGCCGCGCCTACGCGGTGGCCACGTGGATCATGGTGGCCGTCATGCTCACCCGTCTGGCGGTGCAGCTGCCGCTGTACCTCGCCGAGGCCACGACGGCGCTCGGCGTGGCGCGTCTGGTGATGGGCCTGCCGTTCTATGCCCTCGGGCTCTGGCTGGCCTGGTCCGTGTCCGCGCCGCGGAGGACTGCGGCGGCCTGAGGCGGGGCGCCGTCCCCCGAGCCGGTGCGCGACGGCGTCGGTCAGGACCGTCCGTCCACCGGGTCCACGAGCAGGTCACGCAGCGTCGCCTCCGAGTCCGTCGAGCTCAGGAAGAACACCTCGTCCCCGGCCTGCAGCACCTCGTCAGCCTGCGGCGTCCGCGGGCGGCCGTCGCGCACGACCGCCACGAGCGGGGCCTCGTCCGGCCAGCTGATGGAGCCGATGCGCCTTCCGGCGGTCCAGTGATCCCGGGGCACGGTGTACTCGGACAGCGCCGCCTCGCCGGAGCCGATGTCCAGCAGCCGGACGAGGTCGCCGGTCTCCACCGCCTCCTCCACGAGCGCCGTCATGATCGACGGGGTGGAGACCGCCACGTCCACGCCCCATGCCTCGCCGAACAGCCAGTGGTTGCGCGGGTTGTTGACGCGGGCCACGGTCCGGCCGACGCCGAACTCGCTGCGGCCGAGCAGGGACACCACGAGGTTCGCCCGGTCGTCGCCCGTGGCGCACACGAGCACGTCCGTCCGGTCCAGCTCGGCGCGGCGCAGCACGGACAGGTCCGCGGCGTCGCCGACCAGGACGGCGGCGGAGCACAGGTCGGCGCGCTCGGCGATCTCGTGACGGTGCTCGATCACGCACACCTCGTGCCGGCGGGCGCACAGCTCCCGTGCGATGGACGTGCCGACCGCGCCGGCCCCGACGATGACCACCCTCATGACTCCTCCTTCTCCGGTGCCCCGGCCACGAGGGCCTCGACCTCGTCACGGCGGTCCACCGGGTGCACCAGGTGCACGACGTCCCCCTCCTGCAGCAGCGTCTCCGCGGAGGGTACGACGCCCTCGCCGAAGCGGGTCAGGTACGCCACCCGGGCCTCGGTGACCTCCTCGAGCTCGCCCACGGATCGGCCGTACCAGGACGCGGCGCAGGTGAGCTCGCCGATCAGCAGCTCGCCGGAGGCGTCGCGGTGCTCGGAGCGCCCGGTGCCGGCCGGCAGCAGGCGGGAGAGGATGCGGTCGGTGGTCCACTGCACGGCGGCCACGGTGGAGACGCCGAGGCGCTGGTACACGGTCGCCCGCTCCGGGTCGTAGATCCGGGCCACGGCATGGCGCACGCCGTAGTGCTCGCGGGCCACCCGGGCGGCGATGACGTTGGTGCTGTCGTCCGCGGAGACCGCGGCCATGCCGACGGCCTGCTCGATCCCGGCCCGGCAGAGGATGTCCTGGTCGAAGCCGACGCCGGCGACGGTGGTACCGGAGAAGTCCTCGCCGAGCGCCTCGAAGCGGTGCCGGTCGCGGTCCACCACGGCCACCGAGTGGCCGGCGTCCTCGAGCGTGCGGGCCAGGGCGACGCCGACGCGCCCGCAGCCCAGGATGACGAAATGCGCCACGGTGAGTGCCTCCTCCTGCGGCCACGCTGGCCGCCGATCGCCATCATCCCACCCGGAGAGGACCGACGCCCGCGACGCGGGTACTGTGTCCGACGTGACGACGGTCCTGTCCTCTCTGCGCCGACTGCTGGTCGGCCGCCCCGTGGCCTCCGGGCCGGGGCAGCGCACTGTTCTGCCGCGCACCACGGCATTGCCCGTGCACTCCTCGAACGCGTTCTCCTCACTGGCCTATGCGCCGGACGAGGTGATCCTCACGCTCGTGACCGCCGGCGCGGCGGGGCTGACGCTGGGGCCGGTCGTGGGCATCGCGGTGGTCGCGATCATGCTGCTGATCGTCCTCGCCTTCCGCGCCGCGGTCGTCGCAGTGCCGCGCGGCGGCATCTACGAGATGGCCCGGACCAACCTCGGCCCGCGCTCGGGCGTCGTGGCGAGCTCGGCGCTGCTGGTGGACCTCGTGTTCACGGTGGCCGTGTCCCTCGCCGCGTTCGCGCAGTACGCGGTCGCCCTGTTCCCCGTGTTCCGCGGGCACCGCCTCCCCGTGGCGCTGGCGGCCCTGCTCCTGCTGGTCCTCGTGTGCCTGCGTGGAGCGGGACGCGGCCGCAGGATGACGGCCGTGCTGGTGAGCGTCTTCGTGGTGCTGCTGACTGCGACGATCGCCGTCGGTGTGGTCCAGGATCTGACCGGCGGCCTCGCCCGGGCCCAGTCCGCCGGCTACACCGTGGTGGACACGGTCGCAGCACCGGCCACGGCCCTGGGCGTCGGGCTGCTCGCCCTGCGCGCCTTCGCCGCGGGGTCCGCCCTGCTGACGGGCGTGGAGGCCCCGGTCGGCGCCGTCGAGCAGGTCCGCCGGCCGTCGGTGCCCGGGGTGCGCTGGATCCTGCTCTGCATGGCCGGGACGATGGCCGCCCTCACCCTGGGCGTCATGCACCTGGCGCAGCGCACGGGGGTCGTCGTCGCCCTCGACCACGACCTGCTCCGCACCCCGGGCGGCAACCCGGTGCCCGACGAGCTGACTCCGCCTCCCGTGGTGGCGCAGATCGCCGCGGCGGTCTTCGGCGGGCAGGCCCCGTGGACGACGCTCGTGGTCGCCTCCGTGGCCGTGCTGCTGCTGATCGCCGCCCGCGCCGCCTTCGCCTCGTTCCCCGCGCTCACCGCGCGCCTGGCCGAGGGCGGCTACCTGCCGCGCCACTTCAAGTCCCGCGGCGACCGTCTCGTCCAGAGCTGGTCGGTGATCTGCCTAGGCATCGGCGCGGCGGTGCTCCTGCTGGTCTTCGAGGCCAACACGGCCTACCTGGTGCAGGTCTACGTCATCGGAGTCTTCCTGGCGTTCAGCCTCGCGCTGGCCGGCATGCTGCGGCTCTGGCGTCGCCGTCTGGCGCACACCCCGGGCAGCCGCGGGCGCGCCCTCGTCCGGCTGCGCCTGGTGCTGACGGCGGCCGCGCTCGGCGTCACCGTCCTGGCCGGCCTGGTCGTCTTCGTGACCCGTTTCGCCAGCGGCGCCTGGGTCGCGCTGCCGGCGATCCTCCTGGGCGCGCTGCTCATGGGGCGGATCCACGCCCATTACGGGGCCGTCGCCGCAGAGCTGGCCCCCGCCGAGGACGACGACGCACGGGCGCTGCCGTCGCGGGTCCACGCCACCGTGGTGGTGACGTCGCTGAACCGGCCGACCCTGCGCGCCCTGGCCTACGCCCGGGCGAGCCGCCCCGGGAGCCTGGAGGCCGTCGTCGTGGACATCGAGAGGGAACAGACCGCCGCTCTGCTGGCGGAGTGGGAGAGGGCCGCCGTGCCGGTGCCGCTGACCGTGGTCGGGTCCCCCTATCGCGACGGGGTGACCCCGCTCGTGCGCCACCTGCGCAGGCTCTCCGGCCGACGCAGCCGCGGGCTCACGATGGTCTACCTGCCCGAGTACGTGGTGCGGCCGGGCTGGCGCACCCTCCTGCACAACAGGGCCGCCTCCCGGCTGCGGAGCCGCCTGCAGCGCGAGCCGGGTGTCATGATCGCCTTGGTGCCCTGGCAGGTGCAGGACGGCCTGCGGGCCGGTGACCTGGGGGCGAACAGCCGTTGACGGTTCGGTGACACGGGGAGCAGTGGTGCGCGCCGCCGCGCGTCCCCGGGTCCACCGGCCCCTTCCGGGCGTGCAAAGATAGGACCACAACAGCGTCGGCGCAAGGTCCGGCGTGCGGCTCCGGAAGGAGAATCCATGGCGGTCACCGACACCCCACACGACTGCGTCGACGTGGACCGGCTCATCGAGCTCGAGGTCGGCGCTGTCGCCCACGGAGGCCACTGCGTGGCCCGTCACGAGGGGCGCGTCGTCTTCGTGCGCCATGCGATCCCGGGCGAACGCGTCCGCGTGGCCCTCACGGAGAGTGAGGAGGGCGCCCGCTTCTGGCGCGGGGACGCCGTGGAGATCATCCGTCCCTCGGAGTTCCGTCGCATCCACCAGTGGAAGCTGGCGGACATGCTGCGCGCCCATGCCTCCGGACGCCTTCCGGTCGGCGGCGCAGAGTTCGGCCACATCGTGGTTCCGCACCAGCGCCGGCTCAAGGCCCAGGTCTACCGGGACACCCTGGCCCGCATCGCCGGCATCACGGTCGAGCCGGAGGTCATGTTCGCCGGCGAGGACGAGCCCACCGGCCAGCGCTGGCGCACGCGCAACGCCTTCGCCGTGACGCCGAACGGCCGCATCGCCATGCACGCGCACCGCTCCGGCACCCTCGTGGCGGTCCGCAACATGCCCCTCGGCGTGCCGGCGCTGGACGCCCTCGCCCTCTGGGACTGGGACTTCTCCGGCGCCGAGCGCGTGGACGTGACGACCCCGGCTGACGGCGGCCGTCCGCTCGTGCTCGTCACCCCCACCGCCCAGACCCGCTCCGACGAGGTCGGCCTCGGACGGCTGCGCACCCGGATCCGCCAGGCCGCCAACGCCCACGGAGAGCTGTCCACCGGCTTCCTGCTGCCGGCCAAGCGCCGCAATGCTCCCGCGAAGGTCGAGCGCATCACCGGGCGCACCTGGGTCGAGGAGACCGTCGCCGCCGCCCACGGCGTGACCCGCACCTTCCGCGTCTCCGGTGACGGGTTCTGGCAGGTCCACAAGGACGCGGCCACCACGCTGGTGGACGCCGTCATGGAGGATGCCGCCCCGCAGCCGGGACAGGTGGTCGCCGACCTCTACGCCGGCGTGGGCCTGTTCACCGCCTTCCTCGCCGAGGCCGTGGGGCCGGGCGGCCACATCCTGTCCGTCGAGGTCGCCCCCCATGCCTCCCGGGACGCCCTGCGCAACCTCCACGACCTCCCGCAGGCCACCGTGCTCAACGGTCCCACCGACCGCGTGCTCGGCAACCTGCTCGCCGACCCGGACGCCGAGGAGCAGGACGGTGGCCTCGCCGGCCGCACCCTGGACACCGTCGTGCTGGACCCGCCGCGTGCCGGGGCCGGCCGACGTGCGGTCGAGCGCATCATCGCGCTCGCCCCGGAGACCGTCGTCTACGTGTCCTGCGACCCGGCCTCACTGGCCCGGGACCTGGCCTGGCTGGCCCGCGGCGGCTACGAGGTCACCCGGGCCCGCGTGATCGACCTCTACCCGGACACCCACCACCTGGAGTCGGTGACGGTCCTGACGCGGACCGCGCCGGCCGTCTGATCTTCGAGAGATCAGGCAACACAGCCTCTCTCCCCCCTGCCTTCAGGGTAGGGTGGAGGCGAGTGCGGTGCACCACATCTCGGCGCCGATCGGCTCACGGATCGCCGCCGCGACGCACCGCTCATGTGAGACCCACAACTGGACGAGCGCCCGGCGCACAGGCCGGGCAGGAAAAGGAGTCCTCCCGTGACGACTGTCGACAGCTTCGGCTCGAAGGGCGTCCTCGACGTCAACGGCGCCGAGTACGAGATCTTCCGCCTCAACAAGGTCGAGGGCGCGGACAAGCTGCCCTACTCCCTCAAGGTCCTCCTCGAGAACCTGCTGCGCACCGAGGACGGTGCGAACGTGACCAAGGAGCAGATCCAGGCCCTGGCGAACTGGGACGCCTCGGCCCAGCCGGACACCGAGATCCAGTTCACCCCGGCCCGTGTGATCATGCAGGACTTCACCGGCGTGCCCTGCGTCGTGGACCTGGCCACCATGCGCGAGGCCATCAAGGACCTCGGCGGTGACCCGACCCGCGTGAACCCGCTGTCCCCGGCCGAGCTGGTCATCGACCACTCCGTGCAGATCGACTTCTTCGGCAACGACCAGGCGATCGAGCGCAACATGGAGGTCGAGTACCAGCGCAACGGGGAGCGCTACAAGTTCCTCCGCTGGGGCCAGACCGCCTTCGACGACTTCAAGGTCGTCCCCCCGGGCATGGGCATCGTCCACCAGGTCAACATCGAGAACCTGGCCCGCACCGTCATGACCCGTGAGGTCGACGGCGTGCTGCGCGCCTACCCGGACACCTGCGTCGGCACCGACTCCCACACCACCATGGTCAACGGCCTGGGCGTGCTGGGCTGGGGCGTCGGCGGCATCGAGGCCGAGGCCGCCATGCTCGGCCAGCCGGTCTCCATGCTGATCCCGCGCGTCGTCGGCTTCAAGCTGACCGGTGAGATCCCGGCCGGCGCCACGGCGACCGACGTGGTCCTGACCATCACCGAGATGCTCCGCGAGCACGGTGCGGTGGGCAAGTTCGTCGAGTTCTACGGCGAGGGCGTCGGCTCCGTGCCGCTGGCCAACCGCGCCACCATCGGCAACATGTCCCCGGAGTTCGGCTCCACCGCCGCGATCTTCCCGATCGACGACGTCACCCTGGACTACCTGCGCCTCACCGGCCGCTCTGAGGAGTCCATCGCCCTCGTGGAGGCGTATGCCAAGGAGCAGGGCATGTGGCACGACCCGTCGAAGGAGGTCGAGTACTCCGAGTACCTGGAGCTGGACCTGTCGACCGTGGTCCCGTCCATCTCCGGCCCGAAGCGTCCGCAGGACCGCATCGAGCTGACCTCCTCCAAGGACCAGTTCCGCAAGGACCTGGCGAACTACGCCTCGGGCGACGAGGAGGGCCTCGGCCGTCCCTCCAAGGCCGTGAACGTGACGATGGAGGACGGCCGCGAGTTCGGGCTGGACCACGGCGCCGTGACCATCGCCTCGATCACCTCCTGCACCAACACCTCCAACCCGTCGGTCATGATGGCCGCGGGCGTGCTGGCGCGCAACGCGGTCGCCAAGGGCCTGACCTCCAAGCCGTGGGTGAAGACCTCCGTGGCCCCGGGCTCCAAGGTCGTCACCGACTACTACGAGAAGTCCGGCCTCAACGAGTCCCTGGACCAGCTGGGCTTCAACATCGTCGGCTACGGCTGCACCACCTGCATCGGCAACTCCGGTCCGCTGGAGTCCGAGATCTCCCAGGCGATCCAGGACAACGACCTCTCCGTGACCGCGGTGCTCTCCGGCAACCGCAACTTCGAGGGCCGCATCAACCCGGACGTGAAGATGAACTACCTGGCCTCCCCGCCGCTGGTGGTCGCCTACGCGCTGGCAGGCTCCATGGACTTCGACTTCGAGAACGAGGCGTTGGGCCAGGACTCGGAGGGCAACGACGTCTACCTGAAGGACATCTGGCCGGACCCGGCCGAGGTCGAGAAGATCATCGACGAGTCCATCGACACCCAGATGTTCGTGGACAAGTACTCCACGATCTTCGACGGCGACGAGCGCTGGCAGTCCCTGGAGACCCCGTCCGGCAACACCTTCGAGTGGGACGCCGACTCCACCTATGTGCGCAAGCCCCCGTACTTCGAGGGCATGGGCATGGAGCCGGATCCGGTCACGGACATCGAGGGCGCCCGCGTCCTGCTCAAGCTCGGCGACTCGGTCACCACCGACCACATCTCCCCGGCGGGCTCCTTCAAGTCCGACACCCCGGCCGGCAAGTACCTGCTGGAGAACGGTGTGGAGCGCAAGGACTTCAACTCCTACGGTTCGCGTCGTGGCAACCACGAGGTGATGATCCGCGGCACCTTCGCGAACATCCGCATCAAGAACCAGCTGCTGGACGGCGTGGAGGGCGGCTTCACCCGCGACTTCACCCAGGACGGCGCCCCGCAGGCCTACGTGTACGACGCCGCGCAGAACTACGCCGAGCAGGGCACCCCTCTGGTGGTGCTGGGCGGCAAGGAGTACGGCTCGGGCTCGTCCCGTGACTGGGCGGCCAAGGGCACCGCGCTCCTGGGCGTCAAGGCCGTGATCACCGAGTCCTTCGAGCGCATCCACCGTTCGAACCTCATCGGCATGGGTGTGCTGCCGCTGCAGTTTCCGGAGGGCGAGAACGCCGACTCGCTGGGCCTGACGGGCACCGAGGTCTTCTCGATCACCGGCGTCACCGAGCTGAACGAGGGCAAGACCCCGAAGACCGTGAAGGTCACCGCCGAGGGCGAGGACGGCAAGGTCACCGAGTTCGACGCGGTCGTCCGCATCGACACCCCCGGTGAGGCCGACTACTACCGCAACGGCGGCATCCTGCAGTACGTGCTGCGCCAGATCGCCTCGAAGTGATCGCCTGACCGCGATCGCCTCGGCGTGATCGGTCGCCCCCGGCGGTGAGCCGGGGGAGGGCCACGATGACGGGCCCTCACCTTCCGCACGGAAGGTGAGGGCCCGTCATCGTACCAAGACCCTTGTTCCGAGAATCAGCTCGATTAACTTGCTCTGCCCCTCGATGTAGCTAGTGCCGCCCATATAGAGGAGACGAACGCAGTCTCGGCTGATGAATAACTTCGTTCCTCTCGCTGTGCGAGCAGAATACGACGCTGTGGCGCTTGGGTGCCCAGCGACAATTCGGTCACTCCAGGATGCTTGAGAGCGACTCCGCTCTTCGGCACCAGCGCAACTCCCATGCCAACACTAACCATCGCCTGTGCCTCCTGATAGTCATTGGCAAAGAACGCGATAGATGGACGAAAACCTGCTTTGGTGGCTGCACGATCCAGCTGTTCGACAGCCGGGTGAGCATCTGCTCGCACAATCCACTGATCGTCCTTTAGGTCCTGCATAGAAACTTCGCAGGTAAGCGCAAGCGGATGTGAATTCGATACCAAGAGGACGAAGGGCTCCGTGAAGAGTTCTTGAATCCGTACCCCGTCAGTTTCGAACGGTCGATCCGTGCTGTCCCAGAGGAAGCACAAATCAACTCGTCCACGAAGAAGCTCATCCAGTAGTTCGTCGAAGCGAGCACTGTGGACGACTACCTGGATGTGCGGATAGTCGGCCATGAAGCGTTCCAATGCAACGGGAAGGAAGGACGCCGCGAGAGTGGGGAAGGCTCCGATGACGAGCTGTCCGCGTTGTCCCTCTGCAAGTGCATCCAGATCTGCCGCGGCCGCCTCAAGTTGCTGCATGATCTTCTTCGCATGTTGCACGAGCACTTGTCCTGCATCGGTTGGTGACACACCTCTTGGTCTTCTCCGCAAGAGCGGTTGGCGGACTTCCGCTTCGAGTCTCTTCAGCTGCTGGGACACCGCCGACGGGGTCAGCTTCAACTCATCAGCGGCTGCAGATACTGAACCGCTCTCGACCACCTGGACCAGCACGGCCAATCGCCTCACGTCAAGCAAGCAAACTCCTTTAAGTAGTGCTACACATCGTTGAGTCAGCCTAAGCCATCAGAGTGGCTCCAGTGAAGCTGAGGGGGCAGAAGTCCTGTAAGCCCGGGAGTCCGTCAAATCCAACATTAACCGACACTTAACGTTAATGCAAGAAGTATACATTGAAGTTACATGAGAGAAGGGTCACAATGGAATTGGCGGCAAATCCGCCAGATGAGAAGGGACCACTATGAAGCTTCGAGCTCAATTGATGCGAGGGGGCACGAGTAAGTGTTGGCTGTTCGATGCGCGTGACCTCAGGAGTACTGGCATACCGTCAGACGCACTTCTTCCTCGACTCTTCGGCAGCCCGGACAGTCGTCAGCTTGACGGGATTGGGGGCGCGACGTCGACGACTAGCTGTTGTGGGTCATGAGGTTCTTGACATGGGTGCCGGGCTGAGATGAGACGAGTGGGCCTCTCCCGCAGTGTCCCGCGTCAAGTAGTTGGCAGGATTTCCTTGGTTTTGAATGTCGGGGTGGTGGGGT
>NZ_FUKP01000005.1:0-13631 GCF_900163825.1 Micrococcus lylae
GCGCCCGGCCCCGGAGCCTCGGCCGGGACCTCTGGGACTGGATCTGCGGCTGGGGGCTCGGGATCCTCGGCATCGTGGCGATCCTCTTCGGCGCCGCCTCCATCTCCAACACCCTGAACGGCAAGGGGCTCGTCTCCTCGGACGCCGGCAGCTACGCGATCAGCGGTGCGGCCATCGCCGTGGGGCTGTGGTGCGCGGTCGCCGCGTTCCGGCGGTGGAGCCGCTCCGGCTTCTGAATCCGTCGTCCTTGCCGCGCCGCGGCCGTCAGTCGATCCCGAGCCGTGCGCGCTCGGCGGCTCCGGACTCAACACGCCCCCGCCGGCCACGCCCACCACCACGGTGGGCGGACCGACGGGGGCGAGTGCCGTCGTCGGGCATCACCGGCGGGGAGGCCACCGCCAGGAGACGCTGCGCCGCCGCGCCCGGAGAGTTCAGCGGCCGCGGCCGCCCAACAGCCGGCGCCAGCTGATGCCGACGCCGCGGTTGGAGACGTTGAAGATGCCGAAGCGGCGGCCGACGCGCGGGCCTCCACGGCCGACGGAGGCGGTGGTGTTCTTGCCGATGCGCTTGCCGATGCGGAACATGCTGGGGTCCTTTCGTTCGAAGAATGCCTTCGAGTCGTCCACGCTACGGGCAGGCCGTCTCGCCTGGCCACCCGTGGGCGGCCGTCGGGCGGGAGGAAGCACGGAGGGGCTGCCGGTTCGAACGGGCCGTGTCAGGCCGGGCGGCGTGACGCCGGACCCTGGACGAGCGTCAGGCTGGACTGACGTGGATCCGCAGCGCTCGGGCCGCGAACTCGGCGGCTTCGGGGCCTCCGAAGGCGGGATGGAAGTCCGGATCGGTGACGTAGAGGTCGGCTACGCCGAGCACCATGGCAGTCGCGTTGGTCGGGTCGTCGGCGCAGGTGGGAGTGCCGGGGACCTGGGCGAACCATGCGACATGCGCGGCGGCGTGGGCCTGCGCCTCGGGGCTCGACGGCCCCAGGCCGGCTGCGTGCAGCTCGCCCCAGCGAGCAAGCAGCTGCTCAGCATCGGCCTGGAACTGCTGCTGCTGGGCCAGCGGCTTGGCGTGCCACCACCGGTGGGAGACGTCGAAAGCCTCCTGGCCCCAGCGGGAGACCACCGCGGCCTCATAACGGTCGTTGAAACCCTCGAGCAGCATGTCCATGCGGGGTCGGCGCCCCTGGCGACGCATCGCGATGGTGTGCTCGACCGATGCGATGCGCCGGTCCAGCGCCTCACGATCCCGGCGGAGCTGGACGAGGTGCGTCTCCAGGGCTGCCACTTCATCGGCCTGATCGTGTTCGGAGTCGAGAACGGCGGCGATCTCGTTGAGCGGCAGCCCGGCATCGCGCAGCAGCAGGATGCGCTGGAGGCGGGCCACGGCAGTCTGGCCGTAGTAGCGATAGCCGTTGGCGCCGATCCGGTCAGGGTGCAGCAGGCCGATCTGATGGTAATGCCGCAGGGTTCGGCCGCTGATCCCGGCACGCTGCGCCAGTTGCTGGACGGTCCACTCCACCACGACCCGCCTTCCCTCACTGTCCAGTCGTTGTCAGCCCCAACTGTGGCAGGGCCACCGCCACGACGTCGGCTGCGGGGACCGTCACGCACTCGGCCGCACTTCGACCCGTCGCGGACAGGTAGGCCTCGGCGATACGGGCGCCCGCCGCATAGCCCGCTCCGGTGGGCAGGCCGACCGGGGTTCCGCCGAACAGGCGTGCGCTGGCATCTCCCAGCACCCAAGCGCCGAAGTCCTGCATCCCGGTCACCTCCAGCCCCTCCACGACGCGTGCGAGGACCGCGTCGCTGGTGCGGGTCTGGTCGCTGACGAAGTGAGTGAGTCCCCGCGTGCCGTAGGCCTCAGCTGCGAACAGGTCCGCCAGCCCCTCGGCCACCACGTGCTCACCGACGGTGACGGTCCTCGGATCCCACACCACACCACCGGGCGAGTAGCGCACGTTGTGGTGGAGCTCGTGCAGGGCAATGGCCTCCAGGCGGTCCAGCACCTCCGACGACGGCCAGACGGTGATCGCGATGAAGCCGCTGATCCCGCCTGAGGCCGACAACCCGCGGACCTCGTCCATGAAGTGCCTGTTGTCAGGGTCGCCCAGGACGAGCAGCACCCGAAGGTCAGGCATGCGCATGGTCGGATTGGCTGCTGACAGACGCTCCAACCCGTCCCGTACAGCACGCTCGACCCGGCCCCACGCATCGGCTTCCTCCAAGGCCCTCAGGCCTTCGAGGACCTGGTCATGTGAGGTTTCCGGTCCGAAACCGAAGTTCTGGGCATGCACCCGGGCCAGGTCCGGCCCACCCGGGATGAAGAAGTACATGCCTGCCATCGGCGCCCACAGATCACGGGCCGCCTCGTTCCACTCGTCAGGCTGGGCCTGGGCCAGGCGCCGCATGCCGACGAGGCTGTCGATCATCGAGACTGTCATGCACTCGACCGTAAACATTGACGCGACGGCAAGGTCAATCCCGGCTTCGAGCAGCGTCTCCGGTGCAGTGCACACGACGTTTTCCCGAACGAAAGCGGGCCGGGACGCGACGGTTTTCCGAACGAAAGTGTCAAGGGGGTCAGTCGGGCAGGTCGACCTCGTGGCAGCCCTCGTGGCCGATCGGCCCGCCCTCCCATGCGCGGGCGATGCGGTCCAGGCGCTGGACCTGCTCGTCGTGGCCGGTGCCGGCGAGAGTGTTGCGGGCGATCGACCGGGCCAGGGCGTCCGCCAGCTCGTTGCCATGATGGCCCACGTGCCCCTTGATCCAGCGCACCTTCACGCTCTTGCCCAGCGAACAGATGTACTCCCGGATCTCCAGCAGGTGGCGAAGGGACTTGCGTACCCGGTCGCCGCGGGCACCACCCAGTGTCAGCGGCTCGTTCACGGCGTCCCGCAGCAGGGCCAGCGCCGCCCGGGAATCAGAGTGCATCACCACGGGTCCGTCCTGCCGCCCCGCCCACGCCGCCACCACATAGCCCAGCAGCAGCGCGTCCAGTTCGGACTCCACGGGCCGGGTGGCGCCGGGCACGGTGCGGGCCGCCCACACTCCGGGCTCGGCCGTCGCCGCCGCACCGCCGATGCGGGCCCCGCGCAGGGTGGCGCCGTCCACGAAGACGTCCGTCACCTCCGCAGGGGTGCGGCGGTCCATGTTGTGCAGCAGCTCCGGAGCCACGCGCTGCAGATAGCGCTGCACCCGCCGCCACTCGGCACGGTCCGCGGCAGACCCCGTGGGGGTCACCGTGCTCGGGGCGTCGTCGAGACGGATGCGCAGGGAACCGAGCTCCATCACCGCGTCCGGGACGATCTCCGGCAGCAGATAGGAGGAGCGCTGGGTGCCGTCAGCGGACTCGTCCAGGCGGTAGCCCACCACGTTCAGCCCCGGCGGCCCGACGGCCTCCAGCAGCCGAAGGGTCTCGGCGTCCTCGTCCGACCGCTTGTGCACGATCACCGGATCCTGCGGATCCTGGTCCGCCAGCGCGTGCTCCCAGAAGCGGTGCAGCTCGGCGACCGGGACCATGCCGACGTACACCTCGCCGCGCTCGTCGTCCCCGAGCTCGTCCAGCACCAGGGCCCGCGTGATGTACACGATGCCTCCGCGCACCGAGAACAGGTCCAGCCTGCAGCACGGGCCGAACCGGACGCCCTGGAGCAGGGCGGGCGCCTGCATCACCTTCACGCCGTCCCTGCGGGTCCGCATCACCGGCGGCCGGGGACGGACGGCCGAGGGGCGGACCGGCGCCGGGGTGGTCAGGCGCACCGGCATGCCCCGGTGATCCACCTCGAGCCGGCGGGGGCGCGGCGGGACAGACCGGGCGGCGGGGCCGAGGAACGCGAGCGCGGGGTCGAGCAGCGCACCCTGCGAGACGGCGTCCGCCTCGCTGTGCAGACCCCGCACGGACTCGCGTGCGGGGTGAGTGCTGCGCTGCTCCATGGTTCCTTTCCCTGCCCGTCGGTCCTGCGTCCTTCTCCGCGTCCGTTCCCGCCGTGCGGTGCGGCGGAACCCCCTGTGCCGCACAAATGGTCAATCCTAGAGCCGCCGGAGCCGAGACCCCACAAGAAGACACCTGCTGTGCGTCCGCTGCGGCCCTTCGCGGGGTGCTAGCCCGGAGCCGCTCTCTCCGCCTGATCTGACCTGCTGCACCGAGCGTGCGCCTGACAGTCCGGACCGAGCTCCACACCGAGGGCCGCGGCCTGCTCCCGCTGCTGCCGCAGGGCCGCGGCGCCGAGCATGCCGGCCAGCGCGCGCTCGCCGGAGCCCGGATCCGGGGCCGTCTCCACGAACATCCGATGCAGGGCCGAGCCTCCCAGCCCCAGGGCCAGGGAGGAGAGCACCACGTCCGCGCCGTCCCGGTGGCGCAGCAGGACGGCCTCGGCCGCCGAGGACAGCTCCTCGAGGTCCTCGAGCCGATGGGCGCGGACCGTGCGCTCCACGTCCGCGACGATCCTGTCCGCCACGCGGGCCAGCAGCGTCTGCTTGTTGGGGACATGCCAGTACAGTGCCGAAGCCTGCACACCGAGCACCCCGGCCACGCGGCGCATGGACAGGTCCCCCATGCCGAAGTCCTGCAGGATGGTGACGGCCGCGTCCACGACCTCGTCTACGGTCAGCCGACCGCGGGGGCGAGGAGCATCAGCAGCAGAGGTCACCCTGTGAACATATCCGAGCCACCCGAGGACCGGGAGGTTCGGCGGCTGAACTTTCGCTGGATGCGCAACGGGCCGGATGCGGCACGGGCAGGACGCGCAACGGGACCGCGGCGCCGCAGCGCGCCGACGGCCGCACCGCGGCGCCGCACCCCGGCACCCCCGTCGACCGCCGCAGCCGGCGACGGCTCAGACCACGGTGAGGGAGCCGTCGTCGTGCAGGCGGACCACCCGGTCCGCGAGGGCGGCGGCCTCCTCACGGTCATGGGTGACGTGCACGGCGGTGGTGCCGGTGGCCTTGAGGATCTGCCGGATGTCCGCGGACAGGCGCTCGCGCAGGTCCCGGTCCAGGGCGGAGAGCGGCTCGTCCAGCAGCAGCACCCGCGGGGACGGGGCCAGCGAACGGGCCAGGGCCACCCGCTGGGCCTGACCGCCGGAGAGGTTCTGCACGGGGCGGTCGCCGAACGCGGCGAGGTCCACCAGCTCCAACATCTGCGCCGCCCGGTCCTGGCGTGCGGCCCGCGGCACCTTCGCGGACTCCAGGCCGTAGGCCACGTTCCGTGCCACCGAGCGGTGCGGGAACAGCTGGCCGTCCTGGAAGACCATGCCCACCCCACGCCGGTGCGTGGGCACACCCGTGACGTCCTGGCCGTCCAGCAGGATCCGCCCGGTGCTGACGCGCTCCAGGCCGGCGATGCCGCGCAACAGAGTGGACTTGCCGGAGCCCGAGGCGCCCAGCAGCGCCACGATCTCGCCCGGGGCCAGCGTCAGGTCCACCCCGGACACCGGCGCGGTGCCGTCCGGGTAGGACACCGTCACGTCCTCGAGCGTCAGGGCCGCACCGTGCTCCATGCCCATGCCCATGCTCACCATGCTCCTCCCGTCCCGGCGGCGCCGCGCGGACGCAGCCTCTCGCACACCACCATCACGGTGGCGGTGACCAGGGCCAGCACCACCGCGCCGGCCAGGGCCATCCCGTAGTTCTCCGCCCCCGGACGGCCCAGCAGCTTCACCACCACGATCGGCAGCGTCTGATAGTCCGGGCTCGCCAGGAAGCTGGTGGCCCCGAACTCGCCCAGGGACACCGCGAACGCGAAGCCCGCGGCCAGGCCCACCGCCCGCAGCAGCACCGGCCCGTCCACGGTGAGCAGCACCCGCCAGGGGCCGGCGCCGAGCGTGCCGGCGGCCTCGCGCAGCCGGTGGTCCACCGCGCCGAGCACCGGCACGAGCGTGCGCACCACCAGCGGCAGCGCCACCACGGCCTGGGCCAGCGGCACCAGCGCCCCGGACTGGGCGAGCTCCCGGAACTGAAGCTGCAGGGACACCACGAATCCGAAGCCCACCGTCACCGCGGAGACACCCAGCGGCAGCATCACCGCGCCGTCCAGCCAGCGCTGGGCCCGCCGTGCCGCAGCGGAGTGGAACGGGCGGGTCAGCAGCAGGGCCAGCGGAATGCCGGCCAGCAGGGTGAACACGGTGGCGTCCCCGGCGATCTTCACCGAGTGCTCCAGCGCCTGCAGCACCGTGGTGCCGCCGGCGAACCCGGCGCCCGAGCTCTCCGCGAGCAGCCGGTAGTTCCGCAGCCCCCAGCCCTCGCTCGAGTGGAACGAACGGACCAGCAGCGAGCCCAGCGGCAGCAGGATCAGCGTGGCCGCCACGGCGGTGACCAGCGCCGGCGCCCAGTCACGCCGTCCCAGCGGCACCGCGTACGCGTCCCGGATGCGCAGCGCACGCACGGTCCTGGCGGAGGCGGCGGAGGACAGCCCGATGGCCGCCAGCACCACCAGCAGCTGCAGCACGGAGAACACGGCGGCCACCCGCAGGTCCAAGTAGACCGACGTCTGCACCCAGATCTCCGTCTCCAGGGTGCCCACCCCGGGGCGGCCGAGCGTCTGGACGATCCCGAACGCCGAGCAGCAGAACAGGAACACCAGCGAGCCCGCCGAGGCGATCGCCGGGCCCAGCTGCGGCAGCGTGACCGTGCGGAACACCCGCCACGGGGACGCGCCGAGCGAGGCCGCCGCCTCCGCCTGCCGCGGGTCCAGCACGGACCACAGCCCACCGACCTGGCGCACCACCACGGAGACGTTGAAGAACACCATGGCCAGCACCACCGCCGTGGTGGTCTGGTCCAGGCCGAGGAACCCGAGCGGCCCGCCCGGGGCCAGCAGGGCGCGGAAGGCCACGCCCACCACCACGGTGGGCAGCACGAACGGCACCGTCACCACGGCGCGCAGCGCGTCCCTGCCCGGGAACGTGCGCCGGTAGAGCACGAAGGCCGCCGGCAGGCCCACGGCCAGGGACAGGGCCGCGCCGGCCGCCGCCATGCCCAGGGTGTGGCCGAGGATCCGCCAGGTGCGCTCGCGGCCGAGGACCTCGCCGAAGGCGGTGAGGTCCAGGGCGCCGTCCGCGGTGACGCCCCGCAGGAACATCGCGCCGACCGGCCACAGGAAGAAGACCGCGAGGAAGGTCAGCGGCAGGACGGCGGCCAGCAGCCACCAGGCGCCCAGCCCGTCGCCGGACGGCCGGGCGCGCGGCCGCCGCTGAAGGACGGACGGCAGGCTCACGTGCTCAACGGTCCTCGCGCAGGGCGGTGAAGTCCTTCAGCCACTGCTCGCGGTGCTCTGCCACGGCCTTCGGGTCCGGGGTGATGGGGTCCTCCGCCATCTGCGCGTTCTCCGCCCACTCCTCGGGCAGTTCGACGGACTCGTCGATCGGGTACATGTACATGGACTCCGGGAACGCCTCCTGGAACTCCTCGGACAGCATGAACTCGATGAACGCCTGGGCGCCCTCCGGGTTCTGCGCGCCCTCGACCACACCGGCGAACTCGGTCTGCGGGGTGCAGGTGCCCTCCACGTTGCCGGTGGTCGGCGCGTAGGCGGGGGAGGAGGAGTAGGAGAGCACGAGCGGGAAGTCGCCCTCGCCGTCACCGCCGGAGAAGTCGGTGTAGTAGGCGTCGGACCAGGAGGAGGCCACCTTGGTGCCGCCGTCCAGGGCCTTCGTCCACCAGTCCTGCCAGCCGTCTTCACCCTCGGCCTCCACGGTGGCGGCCAGGAAGGCCAGGCCGGGGGAGGAGGTGACCGGGTCGGTGACCACGAGCAGCTCGGCGTACTCCGGCTTCGTGAGGTCGTCGAGTCCCTGCGGCTCGTCCATGCCCTTGTCCTCGAACCACTCGTGGTCCACGTTGACGCAGACCTGGCCCTGGTCGATCGGGATCATCTTGCCCTCCACCACGCGGTCCTTCGCCGACTCCGGCAGGCCCTCCGGCGTCACATCCGCCAGGACGCCGCCGTCCACGAGGGTGTGGGTGGAGTGGTCCTCCACGCCGTAGACGCCGTCCACGGTGGGGGAGTCCTTCGCCAGCAGCAGCTGGTTGACCACGGTGCCGGCGTCGCCGGGGGCGGTGGTCTTCAGCTCGTAGCCGGTCTCCTCGGTGAACTTCTCCAGCAGCTCCTTCGGGGGCTCGAAGGAGTCGTGGGTCATGATGGTGACCGTCTTCTTCGGGGCGTCCGAGCCCTGCTCCTCGGAGGATCCCCCGCCGGTCTGGTCCGCCACGGAGCAGGCGGACAGGGCCAGGACGGCCAGGGCGGACAGGCCGAAGGCGGCCGTGCGGGAACGGGCAGTGGTGTGGGACATCGTCTGTCTCGGCCTCCTGTGGTGCGGAGGGGCCCGGACGCCCACACCCGGACGGGGCGCGGAGCATCCGAGTTGAGAGGTTCTCGACTTCCTTCGCCGGTACGGGCCGGAGCAGGTTCGAGGGTCTGCGCATCGGGCGCACTCTCAGCGCCCCGTGCGGGCGCTCCCCTGTCGATGTGCGCCCCACCCTACCGGCACCGGCGGTGCGGCGGGAAATGCCGGTCAGGGGCCGTCGTCGGGAAGGAGACCGGGCGCGGTGCGCCCGCCATCCTGAGGCACGACGACGGCTCCTTCGCTTCCCGCGTCCGTCTCGCCCCGTACACTGCCTGACGTGAACGAGGCCACTTTCAACGCGCGCGACGGCGCGGCCCACGGCGAGCGCATGCCGGGCGAATCCCACCCGGCGGGCGACCGTGCGCGCCGGCAGCGGATCCGATCCATCGAATCCGAGTGGAACACCTCCCGCCCGCACCGGCTCTGGCCGCGGATGCTGGTGCTGGTGCTCATCGCCGCGGGCCTGGTCATCACGGTGGAGTTCGTGCAGGGCCTGTCCCAGATCATCGCCCCGGTCTTCCTCGGCCTGAACTTCGTGGTGGTGGTCTACCCGGTGCAGGCGTGGCTGACCCGCCGCGGCCTTCACCCGGTGTTCGGGGCCACCGTGTCCGTGCTGCTGGTGGCGGCGGTGTTCTGCGCGTTCGTGGGCCTGCTGTTCTGGTCCATCCTCGAGCTCGTGGACGCCCTGCCGCAGTACACCGGCGAGGTGCAGGCGCTGGTCGTGGACGTCAGCGACCAGCTGATCGCGTGGGGCCTGTCCCCGGAGGCCGTCCAGCAGCAGGTGAACGGGATCGACTGGAAAGACGTCTCCGGCGCCGCGGTGTCCACGCTGACCGCCATCGCCACGAACACGTGGGCCGTGTTCGGCCTGCTGCTGACCGTGGTGATGTCCATGTTCTTCCTGGCCATGGACTCCATGGGCGTCGAGCGCCGCGTGCACCTGCTCAACACCGCCCGGGACGAACTCGGCGACGCGCTGATCGCCTTCGCTCAGGGCGTGCGCCGCTACTGGCTGGTGACCACCGTGTTCGGCCTCATCGTGGCCATCCTGGACGTGGTGGCCCTCATGATCATCGGCGTCCCGCTGGCCCTGGTGTGGGGCGTGTTCAGCTTCCTCACCAACTACATCCCGAACATCGGCTTCGTGATCGGCCTGATCCCGCCGGCCCTGCTCGGCCTGGTGGAGGGTGGCTGGCCCGCCTTCTTCGCCGTGGTCATCAGCTACTCCGTGCTGAACTTCGTGCTGCAGTCCATCATCCAGCCGAAGGTCGCCGGAGACGCCGTGGGCGTCATCCCCACCGTCTCCTTCATTTCCCTGCTCTTCTGGGCCTGGGTCCTGGGCCCGCTCGGGGCGATCCTCGCCCTGCCCGCCACCCTCCTGGTCAAGGCGATCCTCATCGACGCGGACCCGCACGCCAGGTGGCTCAACGTGTTCATCGCCGCGGACCTGAAGGGCATGGAGCGGTTCCATCTGCCCAAGCTGCTGCAGCGGCGGCAGAAGGAGCAGAAGGCGAAGGACAAGGCCGTGGCGGAGGCCGCGGAGAAGGAGTGCGTGGCCGCCACCGACGGTGCCGAGGGGCAGGGGCACCCGGAGAAGGAGCGCATGGCCGCGGCGGAGGAGCACCGCGTGGACGCGCAGAAGGACTGGATGGCCGCCGAGCAGGAGGCCGTGGCCTCCTCGCCCGACACCCCCGTGCAGCCGGTCGCCGAGGGTGTGGCTCCCGCCGAGACCGACGTCGCCACCCACGCCGATCTGCGCCGGGGCACCGAGCTCGAGGACCACGTCGTCCGGGACGTGGACGACGACCCCGGTGCCCGCAAAGGCTGAACCGCTCCGTGCACGCTGAACGGAACCGGGCGGAGAGCCAGAAGCCTGCGGCCCCTCGAACGGAGCCTCGTCGGGAGGGCGCCCGGCGAGCGGATGCCGGCTGGGAGGATGCTCGGCAGTCCGGTGCCGGCGCCGCCGGGCGGCGCCGCGGTGGGGGACTGCTGTTCGTCCTGGTCAGCATCATGGCGGCCGGACCTCTGCTGAACTACGGCGTCTCCGCCTCCTCCGCCCTGGTGGTCGAGCGCCTCGGCATCGACGACGGCCTGCTCGGCACCATCGTCTCAGTCGTGTTCGTCTCGGCAGCCGTCACCTCGCTCTGGCTCGGCCGCCTGGCAGATCGGCTGTCCGTCCGCGCCCAGGTGGCGATCGTCTACGGCGGCTCCGCCCTGGCCCTCGTGGTGGCCGCCTTCGCCCAGCAGTACGCCCTGCTCCTCGTGGCCGCCGCCCTCGTGGGCCCGACCCAGGCGATCGCCAACCCGACCACCAACCGCATCATCCTGGCCGAGGCCCCACCTGGGCGGAAGACCAGCTGGATCGGAGTGAAGCAGTCCGGCGTGCAGGCCTCCCAGCTGTTCGCCGGACTGTTCTTCCCGGCCGTGGCCCTGGCCTTCGGCTGGACCGGTGCCGCCCTTGGCGCGGCCTGCGTGGCGCTGCTGCTGTGGGTCATCGCCGAGGTCGTCCTCGGCCGTGCCGCGGATGCCGCCCCGTCGGCAGGCGAGGCCTCCGGGAGGAAGGTGAGGGGCCGCCGTCGCCAAGGGCGTCCGGACGCCGCGGAGAAGGCGAGGGCACAAGACGCGGTGAAGGCGACGACGTCGTCGGCGGGCCGGGGAGCGACGCGCGCCGCGGAGCGGCTGCCGGCCGAAGTGTGGCTGACGGCGGCGATCGCGTTCCTGAACGGCCTCGGCACGCAGAGCACCAACGTGTACCTGGCGCTGTTCGCGGTGCGCGAGGTCAGCTTCGGCGTGACCGCCGCAGGCATGGCGGTGGCCGTGGCCGGCGTCGTCGGCGTGGTCTCCCGCGTGATGTGGGGACGGCGCATGGACGCCGGGGGCCGGCCGACCACGCTGCTGATGATCATCGGGCTCGGGGCGATCGGCTCCACCGTGCTGCTCGTGCTGGCCGGCACGCTGCACCAGCCGGCCCTCGTGTGGGCGGCCGCGGCCATGCACGGCATCTCCGCGCTCGGCACGAACGTGGTGCTCAACGCCTTCCTGCTGACCCTCGTGCCGCGGGAGCAGATCGGCGCCGCCTCTGGCGTGAACTCCATGGGCATGTTCGCCGGGTTCTCGCTCGGGCCGATCGTCATGGGCGCCGTGCTCGGGGCCACCGGGCACTTCACGGTCGGCTGGTGGGTCATGGGCGGGCTCTACGCGTGCGGGATCCTCGTGGTGCTGGTGCTGCGGGCCCGCGTGAGTGGCCGGGCCTGAGACCCGGGGGCCTGTGTGGCAGGCGTAGGATTCCGGGCATGAGTGCAGAGTCCCTTACCCGGTCCGGTGTCCGCCGCCTGTTCGAGGACACGGCCGGCGGACCGCGCGGCGGACGTGCGGTTCTGCTGCTGGTCCCGGGGCTGTGGCTCGGCCTGCTCACCGGCATCTCCCTGATCGAGGCGCCGCTGAAGTTCACTGCACCGGGGATCACCATCCCACTGGGCCTGGGCATCGGCCGCCGCGTGTTCCTCGCCATGAACATCGTGGAGTTCGTGCTCGCCGTGCTCCTGGTGGTGGCCCTGCTGAAGACCGCAGGGCGCCCGGCGCGCCGCCCGCTCTGGGGTTGGACCGCCGGGATCCTGGCGGTCTATGCCGTGAAGGTGCTCGTCATTCGGCCGATCCTCAACGTGCGGACCGACGCCGTCCTCGCCGGTCAGTCCGCAGGTGGGTCCATGACGCATCTGTTCTACGTCGCAGCGGACGGTGCCCTCATCGTTCTGCTGGTCGCCTTGACGGTCACCGCTGTCCGGGGCCTGCTGCCGGCCGAACGCTGACCCGGTGAACGCCGATCCGGTGAACGCTCACCCGGCGCACCCCGACTCGTCGAACCAGAAGGTCTGGCTACTTCACGAGCCGTCGAAGTGGCCGTTTGTTCTGGTTCGCCGTGCCGGACTCTCTGGGTCGTCGTGGCATCCCCAGCACGCTCAGGGCCGATGATCGGAGCGGCCGGAGATCGGCGCCGGGCGGTGAGGGGCGCCGGGCGGCGAGGTTCAGGCGCCTCGACTGGCGAACGCCGCGGCCAGGTCCGCCATGAGCGCCAGACGTCCGTCCTTGGTCAGTGCCGAGCCGGCGACGCGGATGACGATCCATCCCTCCGCCTGCATCCGGCGGTCGCGGTCGATGTCCTTGCGGAACTGCTCTTGGCCCCGGTGGTGGTCACCGTCGTACTGGATGCAGATCTTGAGTTCTTCCCAGGCGAGGTCAGGACGCACCAGGCGTCCGTCCGCGAGACGGATCACCGGGTTCACCGCGGGTTCGGGGAACCCGTGGTCCACAGTCATGAGACGGACGCGGGTCTCGGGGATCGAGTCGACGCCGGAGCGCACCGACTCCCATGCTTCTCTCGCGAGACGGACGCCGCGTCGGCCGCGGCGGTCGGTCATCGCCTGAAGGACGTCGGAGGGTTCGGCGAGTGGGAAGTCGAAGCGGGACTTCTCGGCTCCGGGGCCGTCTGCGCGCTGGCGCAGGCTGTCGCCGCAGGCCACCAGGTCGTCGAGGAACCGGGTCTGTCCTGCCAGGTCGACCCAGGTGTGCGCCGGCGAAGTCAGCCGTATGCCGTCGACCTCGGTGATGCCGGCAGTGCTCTTCAACTCGTGACCCTTCACCCCGATGCGGCGCGGGGTCCCGCCGTCGTCGCGGTGCCGAGAGAGATGGATGTCGTCATTGCGCGGCTCCAACGTGCCTGGCAGCCACATGCCCCAGAGGGCGGCCGCTGTCCAGTGGGTGGCGATCGATCCGGGGGAGAGCCGCTGCAGGAGCCGGACCTGGTCTGCGAAGCTCGGCGGGGAGTCTGTGCGGGAGCGAACACCCCAGTAGGGGCTGACGAGGTCGCCGGCGCGGAGCCGGTTGCGGCGGACGTCGAGCGAGGTGGCCTCGGCGACGGTGAACAGGGACGGCAGCGAGGCAGGCAACGGGGTGGAGAGCATCGGCATGTGGCCAGCGTGGTTCGAGGCCGCTGTCCTGTGGGCGTCGCAGGCACATTCTGTGGAGGGAACCGGTAGGTCGGTCCGCTGTGGAGGAGAGGAAACGGTTCGTGGACCGTGATGAGGGCGAGTCGTGGACCGTGATGAGGGCGAGGGTGACGTGCGCGTGCTGCGTGTGCCGGTGGCGCGCTGCGAACGCTGAGACGGCATGGCTCGCCGCGCTGAGACGGTGCCTCATTGCCCTGGGCCAATGTCTCTGGCTCGGCGAACCAGAGAGTGTGGGCGTGTCAACTTGTCTGTGTAAGCGGGGTGGTCACAGGTAGGGGTTGATCCGG
>NZ_FUKP01000020.1:0-76115 GCF_900163825.1 Micrococcus lylae
GCTCCTCCGGCCTCACTGGCCCCTGCATGTGTCAACAACGTCATGCCCTCCTACAAGTAGGTGGCCGTGCGGATCGCCGTGGAGTCGTCGAAGCTGGAGCCCACGGCGCCGGCGATCATGCCCATGGACGTGGCCAGCCACGCCAGGGCCACGTAGTCCCCCACCCCGGCGGAGCCGCCGAGCTCGGCCGCCAGGTAGCCCTGCGGGATGATCAGCCCTGCCACGAGTGCCAGGCCGAGGAACAGCCCCGCGTAGAGCACACAGACGGCGACCCCCACGGTGACCAGCGTGGCCGCATTGTCCAGGCCCGCCCGCCCCCGGCTGCCCGCCGAGTGAGTCCACATCCCGTTCGCGGTGATCAGCCAGATCACCAGCAGCGCGAGGGAGACCAGCATGACCGCGGTCAGCCGGCCGACCGACATCTCATTGGACAGCACCCAGATCGAGCCGAAGAAGACGCCGTAGGCGCCGACCGCCCCGGCCGAGGCCAGCGTCCAGCTCATCGACCGCGGCATCCGCAGCGGTCGGTTGGCGGCGACCATGCCCGAGAGCAGCCGCAGTCGACCGCGCAGCCCGCGGGCGAACACCGTCCCTGACCGTGTGCCGTCCGGCAGCAGGCCCTCCGTCTCGGCACGCGTCTCGGTGTGCGGCAGCGGGGTCAGCCCCGCACTGAGGTCCGTGCGGGTGTGACCCGAGTCCGCGTCGAACTCGAGGTCCTCGGCCACACCGACGTGCTCCTCCCCCAGGACATGGCCCACCACCCGCGCGAGGGTCTCGCGCAGACGATGGCGGATGCGAAGCACACCCAGCGCCGGCACGCAGACCACGGCCCAGCGCTCGGCGGGCACCACGTCCGCGACCACGCCACGGCCATCTTCGAAGCGGGGCAGGTCCACGACGGCCACCACGGTGTCCCACCCCTGCTGATCGGCCAGCTCGTGGACGGCCTCCGGCAGGATCATGCCGCCGTTTGCCGAGACCGGCAGCGCCCGTTCCACAACGCGCACCTCCCAGTCGGTCGCGTCCCCGAGCCGGGCGGAGAGCACCTCCGGCAGGGTCTGGGCCATGTCCTCGGCCAGCCGCAACGGCAGGCCCGGGTCGGCGACGAGCCCGACCACGTGGCGGCCGCCGCCGTCGGGAGCGGACTCATCCGGGCGGTGCAGGGGGTTCTCGGTGTCGCGCGGGGTCACCGGAGCACCGTACGGCCGGTGGGGGCGGGGATGTCGAGGGACCGGGGCCTGTCGGTCCGCTGTGAGCGTCCGGCCGACGGCATCGCACCGGCGGCGCGGCAGGCGTGGGTCCGCGCACGTCAGCGGCCGAGCAGCTCGGCCACCATGGCCAGCGCGGCCTGCGTGGACTGGGCCCGGATCTCCTCGCGGTCCCCGTCCAGCCGGAGGAGCCGGGCCGCCGTGACCGTCCCGTCCGCCTGCGGCTCACCGCGCTCGCCCACGACGACGGCCGCCCGATCCGCCAGATCCTCACCGACGGCCAGGCCCACCCAGACCGTCCCCACGGCCTTGCCCTGGTGCGGTTCCGGACCGGCGACGCCGGTGGTGGAGACCCCGATGTCCGCGCCGACGAGGCGGCGCGCGCCGGCGGCCATCTGGCGGGCGGTCTCCGGGTCCACGGCGCCGCGGGTGTCCAGCACCTGCGCGTCCACGCCGAGCACCTCGTGCTTCACGCGGTTCTGGTAGGCGACCACCCCGCCCTGCAGCACGGCCGAGGCCCCGGGAACGTCGGCCACGGCGGCCGCCACGCGGCCGGCGGTGAGGGACTCGGCGCAGGCCAGGGTCAGGCCCTGCTCCCTCAGCCCCCGGACCAGGGCGAGGAGGAAGGCGGAGGGCTGTGCCGTCGTCGTCATGTGGGTCTCCTCAGGGCACCGGCACCGGCACCGGACTCAGCGGGTCACGCGCCCGGAGGCGAGGGCCTCGCGGCGCAGCAGCACCGCCTGACGGACGTAGTCGACGCCGGTCACCACGGTCACCACGAGCGCGGCGCCGAGGAAGAACCAGCCGACAGAGGCCCACCAGAAGCCGAGGACCTCGAACAGGGGCATGGACAGGAAGCCGATGCCCGCGGTCTGCAGCACCGTCTTGAGCTTTCCGCCCCTGGAGGCCGGCATGACGCCGTACCTGATCACCACCAGGCGCAGCAGGGTGATCCCCCATTCGCGCACGAGGAACAGGACGGTGACCCACCACCACAGCTCGCCGAGCAGGGAGAAGACCACCAGGGCGGCGCCGGTGAGCAGCTTGTCCGCGATGGGGTCGGCGATCTTGCCGAAGTCCGTCACGATGCCGCGGGCCCGGGCGATGTCCCCGTCCAGCTTGTCCGTGTACATCGCCGCGGCGAAGAGCACGAACGCGATCCAGCGGGCGGCGGTGGAGCCCTCGCCCCACGGGCCGCCGGCCCAGAGCGCCCACACGAAGAACGGGACCATGACGATGCGCACCGCGGTGAGCACGTTCGGCAGGTTCCAGTTGGAGTGCTGAGGCGGGGTCTGCGAGGCCGCCGCCTGCTCGGAGGCGTCCGGCGGGGTCGGCGCGTCGGCACCGTTCACAGAGCCGCTCATCGGCCGGTCAGCTGCCATGCGTCCTCAGACCCCTCCGCGTCGTCCTCATCGTGCCATTGCTGGGCCTGAGGACGATTGTCCAGGTCCTCGGCCACCAGGTCACGGGCGCCGTCGCCCCCGGCGGCTCCGGCACCCGCGCCGGCACCGCCGGACGGGGCCTCGGCGGCCGGCGCGGGGGCAGGCTCCGGCGGGGCGTCGCCGCTGATGGTGGCGAGCACACCGGCCAACTCGTCCGGCTTGACCAGCACGTCGCGGGCCTTGGAGCCCTCGGACGGGCCCACCACGCCGCGGGACTCCATGAGGTCCATGAGGCGGCCGGCCTTGGCGAAGCCCACGCGGAGCTTGCGCTGCAGCATGGAGGTGGAGCCGAACTGGGTGGTGACCACCAGCTCCACGGCCTGCAGCAGCAGGTCCAGGTCGTCTCCGATGTCCTCGTCGATGACCTTCTCGGCCTTCTCCGGCACCACGTCGTCGCGGTACTGGACCTGCATCTGGGACTTCACGTGCTCCACCACGGCGTGGATCTCGGACTCGTTGACCCAGGCGCCCTGCACACGCATCGGCTTGGACTTGCCCATGGGCAGGAACAGGGCGTCGCCCTGGCCGAGGAGCTTCTCGGCACCGGGCTGGTCCAGGACCACGCGGGAGTCGGTCACCGAAGAGGTGGCGAACGCCATGCGGGAGGGCACGTTGGCCTTGATCAGGCCGGTGACCACGTCCACGGACGGCCGCTGGGTGGCCAGCACCAGATGGATGCCGGCGGCACGGGCCAGCTGGGTGATGCGCACGATCGCGTCCTCCACGTCACGCGGCGCGACCATCATCAGGTCCGCGAGCTCGTCCACGATCACCAGCAGATACGGGTACGGGCGCAGCTGACGCTTCGAGTCCGGCGGCAGCTGGACCTTCCCGGCGCGGACGGCCTTGTTGAAGTCGTCGATGTGCTTGAAGCCGAACGCGGCGAGGTCGTCGTAGCGGGTGTCCATCTCCTTCACCACCCACTGCAGCGCCTCGGCGGCCTTCTTCGGGTTGGTGATGATCGGGGTCACCAGGTGCGGGACGCCCTCGTAGGCGGTGAGCTCCACGCGCTTCGGGTCCACCATGACCATGCGGACGTCGTCCGGGGTGGCGCGCATGAGGATCGAGGTGATCATCGAGTTCACGAAGGAGGACTTGCCCGCACCGGTGGCGCCGGCCACGAGCATGTGCGGCATCTTCGCCAGGTTGGCCACCACGTAGCCGCCCTCCACGTCCTTGCCAACGCCCATGATCATCGGGTGCTCGTTGCGCTGGGCCGCCTGCGAGCGCAGGACGTCGCCGAGGACGACGACCTCCTTGTCCGTGTTCGGGATCTCGATGCCGATCGCCGACTTGCCCGGGATGGGGCTGAGGATGCGCACATCAGAGGACGCCACCGCGTAGGCGATGTTCTTCTCCAGGGCGGTGACCTTCTCCACCTTGGTGCCCGGGGCGACGTGCACCTCGTAGCGGGTCACGGTGGGGCCGCGGGAGAACCCGGTGACCTTCGCGTCCACCTTGAACTCCTGGAAGCAGGTGGTCAGCGCCTCCACGATCCGGTCGTTGGACTCCGAGCGCTCCTTCGGCGCCGGTCCGGCCGGCAGCAGGGAGGACTCGGGCAGCGTGTAGGACACGTCCCCGCCGAGCTCGAGCTGCTCGGTCTTGGCCGGGACGGACGGCACGGCCGGCACCGGCTCCGGGGTGGAGACGGACTGCACGGCCGGGGCGCCGGCGGCATCCGCGGACGACGACGGCCCCCTGCCGTCCGCGTCCGCCTCGCCGGACGCGTCGGTCCAGTCCTCGCCGGCATGCTTCGCCACCGGGCGGGCGGAGGCGCCCGCCTCCGCGGGGCGGGAGGCCTGCTGGGCACGGGCGTGCTCGCGGACCTGCTCGAGCGCGCGGTCCGCGGCGGTCGGGCGCTTCACGCCCGCCGGGACGGCCGGCAGCTCCTCGGTGTCCGGGCCGGCGGCCTCGTCCTCGGCCTCAGGGAAGTCCGCGGCGGCGTCGAAGACGTGGGAGCCGGAGCGGCGGCCAGCGTCGTCGAGCGGACGGGACAGCGCCTGGGTGGGCTGCTCGTCCGCGGGCACGGCGGCGGTCTCGTCCTCGTCCACGAGGGCCGAGTCGTAGGCGCGGGTCTGCGTGTACTCCGGCTCCACGGGCTCCTCGGCCCGGCGGCCGCGGCCGAACAGGCGGGCGAACAGACCGGGGCGCCGGGCCGGGGCCGGCGCGTCGGCGGTGCGGGAGGTGGAGTCCAGGTAGGACTGGTCGTGGTCCGGGTGCGTGCGACCCTCAGAGCCCTCGGTGCCGTCCTCGTCCGCGTGGCCCTCGCGGCGGGCCCGACGGGCGGCCTTGCGCTCGCGGGCGATCTCGGCGGCGGCCTGCGGGTCCTGCCCGGTGAGCCAGGCGTAGCCGGCGCGGAGGCGCTCGCCGATGGCCCCCAGCGGGGTGGCCGTGATGATGAGGAGGGAGAAGAACGCGAGGGCGATCATGACCGCCCACACGGGGACGGCCGTCAGCAGGGAGGCCAGGGGGCTGGTGGCGAGGTAGCCGACCATGCCGCCGGCGCGAAGCATGTCCTCGAAGGACTCGGCCGCCGAGGGCAGTCCCCCGGCGAGGTGGGCGATGCCGGAGCCTGCGACCGTGGCGACCAGCAGCCCGATGATGATGCGTCCGTTGGTCCGGTGCTCGGTGGGCGTGCGGAAGCAGCGTACGGCGATGATCACCAGGACGAAGGGGACGAGGAAGGCGAACCAGCCGACGGTGCCGGCCACCACCGCGTTGACGATGCGGCCGAACTCGGTGACGTCCCGCAGGCCCCACCACTCGACGGCGGCGACGAGCGCGGCCAGGAGCACGAGCAGGAAGCCGGTGCCGTCCCGGCGGTCCTCACGCGGGATGCGCACGTCCGGGCCGAGCTTGCGCACGACGGCGCCGACCGGGGTGGCCAGGGCCATCCAGATCGCGTGGAGGACCCGGACCGGCAGCGGCGGCCGGTCCAGGTCGACGGTGGTCTTGGTGGTCGCGCCCTTGCCTCGCGTGGAGCCCCCGGACCGGCGGGAGCCGGAGCGGGAACGGGTGGAGGAGGACGACGAGCGCGCGGGGGAAGTACGAGTCGCCATATCGCTCCTACGGTACCGCGAAGCCCCGCGGCGTCCCAGGAGGACACCGCGGGGCTTCGGGCGGCCGTGACGGGCCAGCGGGCCCGGGCGGTGCTGCCGGCGCGCGGCCCGTGTGGCGAGCGACGCGCGGCCGGCGCTACCAACACGCGACCGGCGTGCGGGCGACGCGCGGCCGGCTGCGTCCCGGTCAGGCCTCGATGACCACCGGGACGATCATCGGGCGGCGGCGCAGCTTGCGGTTGATCCAGGTGCCGATGGTGCGGCGGACGACCTGCTGCAGCTGGTGGGTGGTGTGCGTCTTCTCGGACTGCACGGCCTCCTCGAGCGCGCGGGCGATCTTGGGCTTGATGCCTTCGAACACCTTGGCGTCCTCGGCCACGCCTCGGACGTGGATGTCCGGGCCGGAGATGATCTTGCCGGACTGGCGGTTCACCACGGTGATGACGGAGACGAAGCCCTCCTCGCCGAGCACCATGCGGTCCTTCAGGTCCGCGTCCGAGATCTCGCCGATCGAGGAGCCGTCCACGTAGACGTAGCCGCAGTCGATCTCGCCGACGGCGCGGACGCGGCCGTCCGCCATGTCCACCACGGTGCCGTTGGCGGCCAGGACGATGTTCTCCTCCGGCACGCCGGTCTTCTGCGCGATGCGGCCGTTGGCGATCAGGTGGCGGGTCTCGCCGTGCACCGGCATGACGTGACGCGGCTTGACGATGTTGTAGCAGTAGAGCAGCTCGCCCTCGGAGGCGTGGCCGGAGACGTGCACCTTGGCCATGCCCTTGTGCACCACCTGCACGCCCAGCTTCATGAGGGCGTTGATGATGCGGAAGACGGAGTTCTCGTTGCCCGGGATCAGCGAGGAGGCGAGGACCACGAGGTCGCCCTCCTCCAGCTGGACCTGGTGGTCGCCGTTGGCCATGCGGGACAGGGCGGCCATCGGCTCGCCCTGGGAGCCGGTGCACATCAGCACGACCTCGTCGTCCCGGTACTTGTCCACCTTGCGGGCGTCGATGAGCAGGCCGTCGGGCACGTCCAGGTAGCCGAGCTTCGAGGCGATGCCCATGTTGCGGATCATCGAGCGGCCGACGAAGGCGACCTTGCGGCCGTGCTTCGCGGCCGCGTCCAGGACCTGCTGCACACGGTGCACGTGCGAGGAGAAGGAGGCCACCACGATCCGCTGCCTCGCGTCCGCGAAGTAGCGCTCGATGGTCGGGCCGATCTCCTTCTCGGTCATGGTGAAGCCCGGGACCTCCGCGTTGGTGGAGTCCGTCATGAACAGGTCCACGCCCTCCTCGCCCAGCCGGGCGAAGGCGCGCAGGTCCGTGATGCGGCCGTCGAGCGGCAGCTGGTCCATCTTGAAGTCGCCGGTGTGCAGGATGGTGCCCGCGGCGGTGCGGACGAACACGGCGAGCGCGTCCGGGATGGAGTGGTTGACGGCCACGAACTCGCACTCGAAGGGGCCGAACCGCTCGGTGTCCCCCTCCTTCACGGCGAGGGTGAGCGGCTTGATGCGGTGCTCCTCGAGCTTGGCCTCGATCAGGGCGAGGGTGAGCTGGGAGCCGATCAGCGGGATGTCGGACTTGAGCCGCAGCAGGTACGGCACGGCACCGATGTGGTCCTCGTGGCCGTGGGTGAGCACGATGCCCACGATGTCCTCCAGCCGGTCCTTCAGGTAGGAGAAGTCCGGGAGGATCAGGTCGACGCCGGGCTGGGTGTCCTCGGGAAAGAGGACGCCGCAGTCGACGACGAGGATCTTGCCGTCGATCTCGAAGGTGACCATGTTGCGGCCGACCTCTTCGAGACCTCCGAGCTGCACGATCCTAAGTGCGCCCTTCTTGAGCTTGGGCGGGGTCTGCAGGCGTGCGCCTGAGGGCATGGTGTGGGTTTCCCTTCTAGAAGGTGATGCCGGCCTCCGCGAGGTCGGCGCGGATGATCGAGAGCTCGTCCGAGGTGGCCTCGACGAGCGGCAGCCGCACGGTGGCGGCCGGGATGACGCCCTGGGCGGCGAGGACGGCCTTGGCGGCGACCGCGCCCTGGACGTGGGTCATGATTGCGCGCTGGACCGGGTCCAGCTCGAAGTGGGCCTTCCGGGCGGCGGCGATATCGCCGGCGTTGGCGGCGTCCACGAGCTCGCGGTACTTCGCGGGGGCCACGTGGGCGGACACGGAGACGACGCCCACGGCGCCCAGGGACATCAGCGGCAGGGTGGCGCCGTCGTCGCCGGAGTAGACCACCAGGTCGGTCTCGGCCAGGACGGTGGTCGTGGACTGCAGGTCGCCCTTGGCGTCCTTGAGTGCCACGATGTTCGGGTGCTCGGCCAGGGACAGGAGCGTCTCGGCCTGGATCGGCATCACGGAGCGGCCCGGGATGTCGTAGAGCATGATGGGCAGGTCGACCTTGTCCGCGACCGCACGGAAGTGCGCCGCGATGCCGGCCTGCGGGGGCTTGTTGTAGTACGGGGTCACCAGGAGCAGGCCGTCCACGCCGGTCTCGGCGGCCGCCTGGCTCAGGTGCAGCGAGTGGTTCGTGTCATTCGTGCCGGTGCCGGCGACGACCTTCGCGCGCCCACCGACCGCCTCCACGACGGCGCGGAACATGGCGACGTTCTCCTCGTCCGTGAGGGTCGAGGTCTCGCCGGTGGTGCCGGTGACCACGAGACCGTCGGCGCCGTTGTCCACCAGGTGCTCGGCGAGCGCCTGGGCGGCGTCCAGGTCCACGGAGCCGTCCGGCCGCATGGGCGTGACCATGGCGGGCACGACGGTGCCGAACACGGGGTCGACGGGTGCGAGGCTGGCGCGGATCTCACTCATGGGTCCAGCCTACCGCCCGCCACCTGGGAGAATGAGGCCGTTCCGCCATGCGGAGACGCACCGCCCGCCGTCCGCCGCCGTCTCGGGAGCCTGCCGTGACCTCTGCCTCCTCCCCCGCCTCCGGGCGCGGCCCCGCGTCGGTTCGACCGGCCCGTCGTGTGCGGGGCGTGGACGCCGTCCGCGGGCTGGCGGTGCTGGGCATGGTGGCCGTGCATGTGGGGAACCCGACCGCAGCGGACGGCTCGCCCTCTTGGGAGCACCTGGCGTTCGCCGGGCTCGCCTCGGCGGTGTTCGTGGTGGTTGCCGGCGTCTCCCTCGCACTCAGCTGGCCCTCCCCCGGCTCCGCCGGCCTCCCGACGACGGACCCTCACCCCCGGCGGACCACCCGCCTCCTGGTCCGCGCGGGGCTGCTGTTCCTGCTCGGGCTGCTGCTGGGCCTGCTCGAGTCCCCCGTGGCGGTCATCCTGTGCCACTACGGCGTGCTGTTCGCGCTGGCTCCTGCCCTGCTGCGGCTGCGGGTCCGGACTGCGCTGGCCGCCGGCGTGGCCTGGACCCTGCTCGGACCCGTGGCCGTGTTCGCCCTGACCGCGCTGGGCTGGTCCTTCCTCGGCCGGACCGCCGTGTCCGTGGACGGCCGGCTCTGGACCTCGCCGGCTCCCGCCGACCTGCTCCGGCCCGGCGTGCTGCTCTCGGACCTGCTGCTCACCGGCTACTACCCGGTGCTGGCCTGGGGCGGTTTCCTGATGCTGGGCATCGGCCTGGGCCGCGCCGTCGAGGCCGCCCGGGACCGGGGAGAGCTGCCGCGTGCCGCGGGGCGGATGCTGGCGGCAGGCGCGGCGGCCTGGGGAGCCGGTGCCGCCGTGTGGCTGGCCCTCCCCCGCGACGAGTCCCTGCGGGTGCGGATCTCCACGGCCACGGGCGTGGACCTTCAGACGCTGCGGGCCACCCTGCTGACCGGAGAGCACTCCCTGGTCTGGCTCATCCCGGACCCGCTGTGGCTGGCGCTGGCCGTGCCCCACGGCGGTGGCATGGGCGAGGCGGTGCGCGTCGCCGGGGCGGCCACGGCCCTGCTCGGTCTGGCAGTGCTGCTCGCCGACCGGACCGCGGCCGTCGTCCCCTCAGCCGTGGCCTCCGGGCCGCTGCGGGAGCGGGCATCGGGGCGGGTGCCGCTGCGGGAGCGGGCGTCGGGGCGGGTGCCGCTGCGGGTCCTGCCCGCGCCGCTCGAGGCGGTGGGACGGATCCCGCTCACCCTCTACGCCGGACACCTGATGGTGCTCGCACCCCTGGCCGACGCGGGGCTGCGGGGCCCGTCCGCCGTCTGCGCAGAGCCCGGCTGGTGCTGGAACACGGACGTGGCCGTGCTCGTGGCGTGGGCCGGCTGCCTCGCCGTGGCGCTGGCCTTCCGCCTGTGCCGGAGCAGGGGACCGCTCGAGGCTGGCCTGCAGGCGGCGGCGAGTGCCGTCGTCGGGAAGCGGGGGCCCGGACCACGCTGAGGCTGGCCGGCAGCGCCCGCCCCACAGGCGGACGCCCCGGACGGACCCGAACGGGGCGCGGAGGCTGAGCGGTCAGCTGCGGGCGGCGCGGGCGTCCTCGGTGAAGAGGCGGCCGGCGGTCTGGATCGCGCCGCGGGCGCGGCGACGGTCCCCGGAGGCGTCGTAGGCCAGGCCGAGCCGGTACCAGGCACGCCAGGACTGCGGGGCGGCCTCGGCCTCGATGCGGTAGGTCTCGAACTCGGCGTCCGCCGAGGCGCGGTCGATGCGGCCGCCGGGCGAACGCGGCAGGTCGTCCACCGGCAGGTTGCCCTCGGCGGCGAGGATCGCGGCCATGCGCTCGGAGAGCAGGCCGAAGCGGATCTCGCGCCACAGGGCCCACAGACCGACCGCCACGATGCCGAGCACGGCCACGCCGATCAGCTTCGCCACCGGCTGCGGGGCCATGACGAAGCCGATCGCCGAGTACACGGCCACGCCGGCGAAGAACAGCAGCAGCAGGGTGACCGCGGCCACCCCCACCTTGGTCAGCAGGGGACGCTGCGGCCGGGGCTCGCCGCCGGTGGCGGTGGCGTCCCGGCGGTCGGGAGCGTCGGCCGGCTCGTGCGGGGTGTGCGGGTCAGTCAAGGTCGAGGTATCCGTCCAGTCCGTACGTCAGGCCCGGGTGCGCGGCCACCCGGCGCAGGCCCAGCAGCACGCCGGGCATGTAGGCGCCGCGGTCGAAGGCGTCGTGGCGGACGGTGAGCTGCTCGCCGGGGCCGCCCATGAGCACCTCCTGGTGCGCCTCCAGCCCGCGCAGGCGCACCGCGTGCACACGCACACCGTCCACCTCCGCGCCGCGGGCGCCGTCCGGGTCACGCTCGGTGGCGTCCGGGCTCGGGGCCACGCCCGCCTCCGCGCGGGAGGCGGCGATCATCTCCGCGGTGCGCACCGCGGTGCCCGAGGGCGCGTCCAGCTTCGCCGGGTGGTGCAGCTCGACGACCTCCACCGACTCGAAGAACCGGGACGCCTTCGCGGCGAAGGCGGAGGCCAGCACGGAGCCGACCGAGAAGTTCGGGGCGATGAGCACGCCGACCTGCGGGTGCTGAGCAAGCTGGGCCTGCAGGCGCTCACGGCGCTGCTGGACCCAGCCCGAGGTGCCCACAACGGTGTGCAGGCCGTGCTCCACCGCGAACGCCACGTTGTCCGGGGAGGCGTCCGGGACCGTGAGGTCCACCACGTGCGTGGCCCCGGCCTCGACGACGCGCTCGAGGGGGTCCGTGGAGGTCAGCTCGGCGACCAGCTCCATGTCCTTTGCGGCAGTGACCGCCTCCACGGCACGGCGGCCCATCTTCCCGGAGGCACCCAGCAGGGCGACGCGGATCCGGGCGTTCTCGGCTGCGGGGGTGTACTCGGCACTCATGCGTACCAGCCTACGCGCCGGATCAGGCCTCCGGGCCGACCACGACGGACGCCCGCTCCCCCTCCACCAGGCGGGCGGCGACGGCTCGGACGTCCTCGGCGCCGACGGCACGGACACGGTCCAGGGAGCCGGTGAGATCCACGAACTCGCCGAGCACCAGCTCGGACCGGCCGAGGCGGGACATACGGGCACCGGTGGACTCCATGCCGAGCACCGTGCCGCCGCAGATCTGGCCGTGGGCGCGGTCCAGCTCCTCCGCGGTGACGTGCTCGGTGGCCATCCTCTCCAACTCGGCCACCATGAGGTCTGCGACCTCGCTGACGCGGGAGGGCTGGCAGCCCGCGTAGAGGCCGTAGTAGCCCAGGTCCGAGTAGCCCGCGGAGAACGAGTAGGTGGAGTACGCCAGCCCGCGACGCTCACGGATCTGCTGGAACAGTCGGGAGGACATGCCGCCGCCGAGGATCGCGTTCATCACGCCCAGGGCGAAGCGGTCCTCATCCGTGGTGGACAGCGAGCGGCCGCCCACCAGCACGTTGGCCTGCTCCACCTGCTTGGCGAAGCGGTGCATGCCGGGGGCGATCGACGCGGCCGCGCCAGCGGTGGTGTCCACGGCGCGGCGCGGGGCCGGGGAGGCTCCCTCGGGCAGGTCCCAGCCGGACCGGGACAGGGCCTCGAGGACCAGGCGGCAGACCTCGTCGTGCTCCAGACCGCCGGCGGCGGTCACCACGATCTCGTCCGGGCGGTACCAGTGCGCGTAGTGGTCCCACACGTGATCGCGGGTGACGCCGCGGATGGTGTCCGGGGTGCCGCCGATCGGGCGGGCCAGCGGGTGCGCCCCGAGCAGGACCTCCGCGAGGCGCTCGTGGGCGTAGTCCACGGGGTCGTCCGCGTCCATGGCGAGCTCCTCGAGGATCACGCCGCGCTCGGTCTCCATCTCGGCCGGGTCGATCACCGAGGAGGCCAGCATGTCCGTGAGGACCTCGATCGCCATCGGCAGGTCCTCGTCCAGCACGCGGGCGTGGTAGACCGTGGACTCCTTCGCCGTGCCGGCGTTGGACTCCCCGCCGACGCGGTCGAAGGCCGCCGCGATGTCCATCGCGCTGCGGGTGGGGGTGCCCTTGAACAGCAGGTGCTCCAGGAAGTGGGTGGAGCCGAACCCCTGCGGGGACTCGTCGCGGGAACCGACCGCCACCCAGTAGCCGATCGTCACCGAGCGCTGGTTCGGCATCGCCTCGGTCAGCACGCGCACGCCGCCGGGCAGCACGGAGCGGCGGATCTCACCGGCGCCGTCGTCCGCGAGCGTGCCGGTGTAGTCGAGGGGAATCTGTTGGATGGACGTCACCCGCTCCATTGTTCCGGACCCGGCGCGAGGGTGCGAACCGGGCGACCCGGTGCCAATCCTTCTTGCTCGCCGAACGCCCCGCCGTCACCCCGCGCCGAACCAGAGGAAGTGGGCACTTCCCGAATGCACGAAGGGGCCAAAGCTTCTGGCTCGGCGATCACCCCGGCGCCACCCCGCGGCGAACCAGAACAAACGGCTACTTCAGCGGGCCGTCAACCGGCCAAACCTTCTGGCTCGCCGAACCAGAAGAAGTGGGCACTTCCCGAGTGCACGAAGGGGCCGAACCTTCTGGCTCGGCGCGGCGCGCGGGGTGGCCAGCGGACGAGCTGCCCGAAGCGCACCCTCCTCCGAGCACGACGTCGGCCCCGCACCGACGAGCTGTCCGCTCGCCGGCACGGGGCCGTGCGTCAGGGCCGATCAGGCCGAGGGACCGTGCGGCCCTTCCCCTCACCGGGGCGGGCCGATCAGGCCGAGGGGCCGTGCAACCCCTCCCTCACCGGGGCGGGCCGATCAGGCCTCGGTCGACTCCGAGGACTCGACGGCGTCGGCGGTCTCCGCCTCGGCGCCGTCCTCGGCGACCACCGGGGCGAGCGAGAGCTTGCCGCGGTCGTCGATCTTGGTGATCTCGACCTGGACCTTCTGGCCCACGCCCACGACGTCCTCGACGTCGTCCACGCGCTTGCCGTCGTTGAGCTTGCGCAGCTCGGAGATGTGCAGCAGGCCGTCCTTGCCCGGGGTCAGGGACACGAAGGCGCCGAAGGTGGTCAGCTTCACCACGGTGCCGAGGTAGCGCTCGCCGACCTCGGGGACCTGCGGGTTGGCGATCGCGTTCACGGCGGAGCGGGCGGCCTCGGCGGAGGCGCCGTCGGTCGCGCCGATCAGCACGGTGCCGTCGTCCTCGATGGTGATCTCCGCGCCGGTGTCGTCCTGGATCTGGTTGATCATGGCGCCCTTGGGGCCGATGACCGCACCGATCTTGTCCTCCGGGATGCGCACCGCGATGATGCGCGGCGCGGTCGGGGCCATCTCGTCCGGGCCGTCGATCGCGGCGTTCAGCACGGACAGGATGTGCAGGCGGGCCTCACGGGCCTGGGTCAGCGCGGCGGCGAGCACGGAGGCCGGGATGCCGTCGAGCTTGGTGTCCAGCTGGATCGCGGTGACGAACTCGGAGGTTCCGGCCACCTTGAAGTCCATGTCCCCGAACGCGTCCTCGGCGCCGAGGATGTCGGTCAGGGCGGCGTACTGGGTCTGGCCGTCCACCTCGGCGGAGACCAGGCCCATGGCGATGCCGGCGACCGGGGCGCGCAGCGGCACACCGGCGTTCAGCAGGGACAGGGTGGAGGCGCAGACCGAGCCCATGGAGGTGGAGCCGTTGGAGCCGAGGGCCTCGGAGACCTGGCGGATCGCGTACGGGAACTCCTCACGGGAGGGCAGCACCGGCACCACGGCGCGCTCGGCGAGGGCGCCGTGGCCGATCTCGCGGCGCTTCGGGGAGCCCACGCGGCCGGTCTCGCCGGTGGAGTACGGCGGGAAGTTGTAGTGGTGGATGTAGCGCTTCGAGGTCTCCGGCGCCAGGGAGTCGATCTGCTGCTCCATCTTGAGCATGTTCAGCGTGGTGACGCCCATGATCTGCGTCTCGCCGCGCTCGAAGATCGCGGAACCGTGCACGCGCGGCAGGACCTCGACCTCGGCGGTGAGCTTGCGGATGTCAGTGAGGCCGCGGCCGTCGATGCGGACCTGCTCGCGCAGGATGCGCTGGCGCACGATCTCCTTGGTGACCGAGCCGAACGCCTTGGCGATCTCGCTGCGGCGCTCCTCGAACTCCTTGCCCTCTCCGGCGAGCTCCTCGATGACCTCGGCGTGGTAGGCGTCGGAGGCGGCCTCGCGCTCCTGCTTGTCGCCGATCGAGAAGATCTCGGTCAGGCGCTCGGAGGCGAGCTTCTCCACGGCGGCGTAGGCGTCGTCCTCGTAGTCCTTGAAGACCGGCACGTCCACCGGCTCCTTGCCGGCGCGGGCGGCCAGGTCGGCCTGGGCCTCGCACAGGGTGCGGATGAACGGCTTGGCGGCCTCGAGGCCCTCGGCCACGACCTCCTCGGTCGGGGCACCGGCGCCCTGATCCTTGATGAGGGTCCAGGCGTCCGGGGTGGCCTCGGCCTCGACCATCATCACGGCGATGTCGTCACCGGCGATGCGGCCGGCCACGGCCATGTTGAAGACGGCGTCCTTCAGCTGGGAGTGCTTCGGGAACGCCACCCACTGACGCTCGCCCATGCCGTTGTCCAGCAGGGCCATGCGCACGCCGCCGATCGGGCCGGAGAACGGCAGGCCGGAGAGCTGGGTGGACATGGACGCGGCGTTGATGGCCACGGTGTCGTAGATCTCGTCCGGGGCGATGGAGGTGACGGTCACCACGACCTGGACCTCGTTGCGGATGCCCTTGACGAAGGCGGGGCGCAGCGGACGGTCGATCAGGCGGCAGGTGAGGATCGCGTCGGTGGTCGGGCGGCCCTCGCGGCGGAAGAACGAGCCGGGGATGCGGCCCGCGGCGTACATGCGCTCCTCGACGTCCACGGTGAGCGGGAAGAAGTCGAAGCCCTCGCGCGGGGACTTGCCGACGGTGGTGGCGGACAGCATCGACGTCTCCTCGTCGATGTACACCATCGCGGCGCCGGCGGCCTGCTGGGCGAGGCGGCCGGTCTCGAAGCGGACGGTGCGCTTTCCGTAGGAGCCGTTGTCGATGACGGCTTCGGCGAACGTGATCTCAGGACCTTCCATGGTCCCTCCTTTCAGAGACGACGTCCCTGCACATCCGGAGGCACCGTCCTGGTCTTCGATCGAGGCCCTCGGCGTCCGCCTGCCCTGTGAGGGGGCGGGTCCGGGAGCCACTGTCGAGGACCGCGAAGGGTGCCGGCAGGGGCGTCGGGTACTTCGGTCGTGGTGACGCGACCGCGTCAGGTGTGCGGCCGTCGTCGTAGAACAGACTAGAGGCGGCACCGCACCGGGCGGGAGTCCCACGCCGGTCCGGTGCCGCCTCGTCATCGCCTGTTCAGCACTGCGTCACTTGCGCAGGCCGAGGCGCTCGATCAGCGAGCGGTAGCGCTCGATGTCGGTGTCCTTGAGGTAGCCGAGCATGCGACGACGGCGACCGACCATGGCCATCAGGCCGCGGCGGGTGTGGTGGTCGTGCTTGTGCTCCTTGAGGTGCTCGGTCAGGTCCTTGATGCGACGCGACAGGACCGCGATCTGCACCTCCGGCGAACCGGTGTCGCCCTCGTGGGTGGCGTACTCCTTGATGATCTGCTGCTTGACAGCCGGATCCAGGGCCATGGTGAACTCCTTGAGAGTTGTGCCGCGAACAGTGGGCCGGACGCCGGGCGTCCGGGATGCCCTCCACCGCGGACTGCAGCGGGCACCGACCCTCCAGCCTACACGACGACGGCGCCTCGCCCTTTCGTCGCGGGTGCGCCTCCGCCTCAGGGCGGCTCCGCAGCGTCCGGGTGCGTTGCTAGCGTCTTCCTCATGAGCCAGCCGCCGTACAACCCCGCCCTCGACGAGCCGCCGCGCCGGCCGGCCTCCCCCGAGCAGGCGCCCTCCGGGGTGCCGCCGCAGGGCATTCCTCCGCAGCAGGCGCCGTACGGCGTCATCCCACAGGGCGGGTTCGGGCCCCAGGGCTCCGGAGCGGCCACTGCCCCGTTCCCGCCGGCGGCTCCCCCACGGCCGGCCAGGCCGCTGGATCTGCCGCTGATCGGCGCGGACTACTCCCAGACCATGCGGACGCCGCGGCACCGCTGGTGGCATCCGCTGGGCTCGTTCGGCATCGCCCTCGGCCTGACGATCGTGTGGGTCGTGGTGGGAGGCCTCGCCATGGTCCCCGCGCTGGTCTCCTCGGCAGGCCCGGGCGTGCTCGACGCCCCGGACGCGGTGTACGACGCGGCCCTCGAGTCCGCACCGGTGGTCGCAGTCAACAACGTGATGCTAGCCGCGCTCATCCCCGTCGCCCTGCTGGCTGTGCACTGGGGCCACCCGGTGGCCGCCCGGTTCCTGCACTCGGTGACCGGGCGGGTGCGCTGGGCCTGGATACTGCGCTGCACGCTGGTGCTGCTGCCGGTCTACCTCGTCTACGTGGTGGGCACCTGGGCGCTGACCGGGGCGGTGGTCCTGCCGCGTTCCGAGGACTGGGTGTGGCTGTTCCTCATGGCGTTCGTGCTCACCCCGTTCCTGGCGGCGGGTGAGGAGTACCTGTTCCGCGGCTGGGTGCTGGCCTCCGTGGGCTCCTGGTTCCGCCGCCCGCTCGTCGGCTGGATCGTCGGCGGTCTGGTCTCCACGGCGGTCTTCGCCCTCGCGCACGGGTCCCTCGACGTCTGGATCCTGCTGGACCTGGGCGCGTTCGCCGCGGCCGCCGTCTGGTTGACGTGGCGCACCGGCGGACTCGAGGCGGCGATCGCCCTGCACGTGGTGAACAACGTGGTGGTGATCGCCGTCGGCACGCTGGTCGGCACCGCCGCCGACTCGTACGTGGACCCGTCCACCGGCGGCGACCCGGCGACGGCCCTGGTGTCCGTGGTGTTCTCGGCGGGCTGCGCCGCGCTGCTGGGGTGGCAGGCCTCGCGCGCCGGCATCGAGCGGACCGTTCCGGTGGAGGTCGGCGCCCGCCCCTGATGCGTTTTCGCTGACGAAATGGGAGGCGTCCGGCGGCGCTCCGGCCCACTGTTCGCCCGCCTTCGGCACGTTCGCTGACGAAATAGGAGGTGTCAACGATGCCCCGCCCGATAGTTCCCCTCCCTCCACACTTTCGCTGGTGAAATGGGAGGCGCCCGCTTCCCATTTCGCTAGCGAAAACGAGAGGGGTGGGCTCAGAGGGATGCCTCGAGCAGGGCCGCGGCCTCGTCTGCGCAGCCCCAGGACAGGGTGACGCCGGCGCCGCCGTGGCCGTAGCAGTGCACCACCGGAGTGGATCCCCGCGTCTCGGCCTCCAGCCGGACCGCAGGCCGCACCGGCCGCAGCCCCACCCGGTGCTCGCGCACCTGCGCCCCGGCCAGTTCCGGCACCAGCTTCACGGCGCGGTCCAGGACGGCCGCCCCGATGGCCGGGTCCGGGTCGATCCGGGTGTCCGCCGGGTCCGAGGTGCCGCCCACCACGATGTCCTTCTCCCGCGGGAACACGTAGACCGGCTGCTCACCGGTCTGGTCCAGCGCCCAGCGGGTCAGACCGCACTGCCGCAGCAGCAGGATCTGCCCGCGCGCGGTGGACATGCTCGGATCCGGCAGCAGCTCGCGCGCCCCCAGCCCGGCGGCCACCACGGTGGGCACGCCGTCGTCCGGGACCGCCTGAAGCCGCCGCCGCTCGATCCGCCCGCCGAGCGCCTCGACCTTCCGCACCAGCCAGCCCAGGTAGACGCTCGTGTCCGCCAGCGGCGCGGCGAAGGCCCAGCCTCCCCCGGGCTCTCCGTCCCGCCCGGCCACGCGACGGAAGTCCAGCACCTCCGCCGCCCACGCCGGGTCCGGCAGCGCGTCCACGCCGACCTCGGTGCCGTCCACCAGGTGCACGCCGGAGGCCGGCTCTGCCTCGGCCAGCCGGATCAGTTCCCGCAGCGTCTGCACACCCCACGCCGTCACCCGCTCCACGGGTGCGGCCAGGTAGGGGTACCAGAGGGCGCCGGCCACCCGGGAGGTCGTCTGCTGCGGGTCCTGCTCCGTCAGCACGGTCACCCCGTGCCCGGCCTCGAGCAGGCGCACCGCGCAGCTCAGCCCGATCACGCCCGCACCGATCACCCGCACCCGTGCCATGTCCGTCCTCCTCGCCTCGGCAGCCCGGCCATCACAGCGGCCCTGCTCCCAGCCTGCCTCAGCGGCGCCGCGGCCGCCGTGCCCGCCACGCGACGGTCAGATACGGCACCGTGAGCACCGCCTCCTCGGCGTGCCCCAGGTGCTCATGCAGGTACCAGCGCAGGTTCGCGGTCATCCTCTCCCGCGTCGGCTCCTTCGCCCGCAGCCAGTAGGACCGCGACGCCATCAACCCGTGCAGCTGCGCCGGTGTCAGGTCCGTGGACCAGCTCCAGCGCGCGTGCTCCTCGGGCCCGAACGGTGCGGCGAACCGACGCTGCTGCGGCGCGGCGGCGTGGACGTCTCCGGCATGCATGATGCGGGTGAGCCGGTGGACCCACGGCACGGTGGTGTCCAGCTGGTTCCACACCGCCGCCAGCCTCCCTCCCGGCCGCAGCACACGCGCCGCCTCGGCGCTCGCCGCCGGCACGTCCACCCAGTGCCAGGCCTGGGCCGCCACCACGACGTCGGCACCGGCCTCCGCCAGGCCCGTCGCCTCCGCGGTGCCCGGCAAGGCGCGGATGCGCCCGGTCGGTCCCGGTCCGGACACCCGCCCGGCGGCGCGCCTCGGTGCGGCTGACGCCGGCCCGGGCGTGTCAGGCACCGGCCCGGGTGTGTCAGAGACCGGCCCGGGCGCGTCCGCCACGTCCCTGGCAAGTACGGCGCGCATGGCTGCGGACGGTTCGACGGCCACCACCGAACCGACCTCCTCCACCGGCCGGGCGGTGAGCAGCCGGGTGAACAGGCCGGTGCCGGCGCCGAGGTCCACCACGTCCAGGGGCGCCTCCAGCCCCTCGAGCACCCAGTCCACGGCGGCCTCCGGGTAGGAGGGGCGGACGGCGTCGTAGTGCTCGCCCTCCTGCACCGTCACGTCGAAGGGGTTCACCCCGCGGGTGCGGGTGATCGCGGCCCGGCCCGGCAGGGACGGGACGGCGGGTGCGGCACCGGTGCCGCCGGCACCGGCCGACGCCTCCCCGCCCCGGTCGGAGGCGAGATGCCCCGCAGCGGGTGGGGGTCCGTCGTCGGGAAGGATCACGAGGAGGCGAGGATCGCGCGGACCTGCTCGACATCGTCGTGCATCTGGGCGATCAGCCTCTCCACGCCCTCATAGGCGACCATCCCGCGGATGCGCGCGACGAACTCGACGTCGATGTGCTTGCCGTAGAGGTCGAAGTCCTCGACCTGCTCGTCCGGGCGGTCGATCACGTGCGCCTCGACCACACGGCTCACGCCCTCGAAGGTCGGGTTGGTGCCGACCGAGATGGCGGCGGGCCAGACGCCGCCCTCGCCGTCGCGGACCCAGCCGGCATAGACGCCGTCCGCCGGGATCATGCCCTCGGAGTCGGCCGCCAGGTTGGCGGTCGGGAAGCCGAGCTCGCGGCCGCGGGCGCAGCCGTGCACGACCTCGCCGGAGACCACGTGGTTGCGGCCCAGGACCGCGGCCGCCTCCGCGACCTCGCCGGCGGCCAGCGCCTCGCGGACCCACGTGGACGAGCAGCGGCGGTCCGGGTGCTCCGGCAGGTCCGCGGGGTACTCGTCCACCGCGATCACCTCGAAGCCGTGGGCGCGGCCCAGCTGCACCATCGTGTCGAAGTCGCCGGAGTTGTCCCGGCCGAAGCGGACGTCATGGCCCACCACCACCGCGGCGGCGTTCAGGCCGTCCACGAACATCGAGCGCACGAACTCCTCCGGGGTCTGCCGGGCGAACTCGAGCGAGTAGTGCTGCTGGAGCACGGCGTCCACGCCGGCGGCCTCGAGCAGGGCGATCCGCTGGCGTGGGCTGACGATGTCCTCGTGCACCACGTGCGGCAGATGCACGGCGCGCGGGTGCGGGGCGAAGGTCACCACCACCGCGGCATGGCCGCCGGCACGGGCGCGCTCCACCACGGAGGCCAGCACCTGACGGTGGCCGCGGTGCACGCCGTCGAAGTTCCCGAGCGCGACGACCGTGCTCGGCAGGTCCGCCGGCACCTGGTCCAGCGAGGTCCACAGCTTCATTCAGGACTCCTTCGGCTCGCGGTGGGTCAGCAGCCACGCCAGGCCCACGATCGGCAGCACCAGCGGCACGTAGCCGTAGCCGGCGCCGAAGTGCGACCACACGGTGGCATCCGCGAACAGCTCCGGGTGCAGGACGGTGGCCAGGCCCACGCCCACCACGCCGACCAGCTCGATCAGCACGGCCACCAGGGAGACCAGCCACGCGGTGCGGCCGATCCGAGCCAGGGAGACGGTGGCCACGATGTACACGATCGCCGCGAACGCCGAGAGCACATAGGCCACAGGGGCACGGTCGAAGTGGCTGAGGATCTGGAAGAGGCTGCGGGCCAGCGCCGAGAGGGCGAAGACGGCGTAGACCATCACGATGATGCGGCCCAGCCCCTGGTTGCGGCGCGGCGGGGTCTGCAGTTCGGTGCTCATGGTCCTCCTCACCACTGTCCGTACCAGATGACCTGCATGCGGTGGAGCATGACCACCACGGTGGGGCCGGCGACGGCGAGCACCACGTTGGCCCACCGGGTCTTGTCCGTGATCGCCCAGGCCACGGCGAGCGGCGGGATCAGCAGGGCCGTGATCACATAGCCCCAGAACTCCCAGCCCGGACCGTTGAGGGTGTCCCCGGAGAACTGCCGGATCGCGCCGGCCACACCGTAGACGATCAGGAACAGTTCGACGGCGGCGGCCGAGAGGATCGCCGAGTCCGCCGGGTGGCGGCGCACGGCCGCCGCCACGAGGCAGATCAGCAGGGACAGGACGCCGATGACGGTGCCCGTCCAGAACCAGGCGTCCAGGATCACGGGCGGGGCTCCTTCTGTTCGTCCTGTTCGGCGGCGCCCGGGCCCTCCGACGGGGAGAACACCAGGTGCGGACGCGCGATGTCCTTCCCGCGACGGCGGGCGTCCTTGATCAGGGCGACGACGGTGCCGTCGCCGCGGCGGGCGGCGGTGAGCTCCTCACCGGTGGCCGTGGGCTCGATCGCGCGGCCGAAGGAGAGCTCCTCGGCCTCGGCGTCGGAGACCTCCCGCACGGGGAACAGGTCCGCGGTGGCCGCGGAGAGCTCGGTCATGGCGAAGCGCTCGGCGAGGGCCTCGAGGCTGTGGGCGTCGGCCACGTCGAACGGGCCGACCCTGGTGCGCCGCAGCATGGTCAGATGGCCGCCGACCTCGAGGGCCTCCCCCAGGTCGCGGGCCAGGGCACGGATGTACGTGCCGGAGGAGCAGTGGACGCGCACGTGAAGGTCCACCACGCGGCCGTCGTCCAGGCGGCGCATCTCGAGCACGTCGAAGGAGTGCACGGTGACGGGACGGGCGTCGAGCTTCACGTCCTCGCCCGCACGGACGCGGTCGTAGGCGCGGCGGCCGGCCACCTTCACGGCGGACACGGCGGAGGGGACCTGCTCGATGTCCCCGGTGAGGGCGGCGACCTGCTCGGCCACCCGCTCCTCGGTGACGGCGTTCGCCAGGCGGGTCTGCAGGACCTCGCCCTCGGCGTCGTCGGTGACGGTGGAGACCCCGAGCCGCACGGTGGCCTCGTAGACCTTGTCCGTGCCGGTGATGGAGGTCAGCAGGCGGGTGGCCTTGTTGACCCCGACCACGAGCAGGCCGGTGGCCATGGGGTCGAGGGTGCCGGCGTGGCCGACCTTGCGGGTCCCGGCCAGGCGGCGGATGCGCCCGACCACGTCGTGCGAGGTCCAGCCGCCGGGCTTGTCGACGAGGACAACCCCCGACGCCTCGGTGCCCGGGGCGTCGGGGGCTGCTGCGGTGCGCTGAGAGCTCACGGTCGGTGGGGCCTCAGGCTCGCTCGTCGTCGTTCTCGTCCGCGTGGCGGTACGGGTCCGCCTCGCCGGCGAAGGCGGCGCCCTCGCTGGACTTGGCGATCTGAGCGTCCCGCTCCCGGGCCGCGCGCAGCACCTCCTCGAGGTGGGCGGCGGCCTCGGGCACGGTGTCCGCGACGAACTCGAGGGTGGGCACCAGGCGGATCGTCAGGTTCCGGCCGACCTCGCGGCGCAGGATCCCTCGGTTGTCCTGGATGCCCTGGTGGGCGGCGGCGACGGTGTCGTCGTCGCCCAGCACGGTGTAGTACACGGTGGCGTGCTGGAGGTCGTTGGTCACGCGGACCTCCGTCACGGTCACCGGCTCCACACGGTCGTCCTTCACGCTGCGCCGCAGCGCCTCGGCCACGAGGACCTTGATGCGCTGGGCCAGCTTGGCTGCACGTGTCGGATCGGCCATGAGCTCACTTCCTTCCTGTGGCTGCGGGGCTGTCCTGCGTCCGGCGCAGGTCAGTCGCGCGGCTTCTCCTGCATCTCGAAGGTCTCGATGACGTCGCCTTCCTTGATGTCGTTGAAGCTGCCCAGGCCGATGCCGCACTCGTAGCCCTCGCGGACCTCGGTGGCGTCGTCCTTGAAGCGGCGCAGCGAGTCGATCTTGAGGTTGTCGGCCACCACCACGCCGTCGCGCACCAGGCGGGCCTGGGCGTTGCGGCGGATGAGACCGGAGCGGACGAGAGAGCCGGCGATGTTGCCCCACTTGGAGGAGCGGAACACCTCGCGGATCTCGGCCGAGCCGAGCTCGACCTCCTCGTACTCCGGCTTGAGCATGCCCTTCAGTGCGGCCTCGATGTCGTCGATCGCGTCGTAGATCACCGAGTAGAACCGCATGTCCACACCCTCCTTGTCGGCCAGCTCGCCCACGCGCTCGGCGGGACGGACGTTGAAGCCGATGATGATGGCGTTGTCCACGGTGGCCAGGTTGACGTCGTTCTGGGTGATCGCACCCACACCGCGGTGGATGACGCGCAGCTGCACCTCGTCCTCGCCCACATCGATCTTGAGCAGCGAGTCCTCGAGCGCCTCGACGGCACCGGACGCATCGCCCTTGATGATGAGGTTGAGGGTGTCCAGCTTGCCCTCGGCCACCGCCTGGTCGAACTCCTCCAGGGTGATGCGCTTGCGGCGCTTGGCCAGCTGGGCGTTGCGTTCGGCGGCCTCGCGCTTCTCGGCGATCTGACGGGCGGTGCGCTCGTCGTTGGTCACCAGGAAGGAGTCACCGGCGCGCGGCACGGCGGACAGGCCCAGGACCTGGACCGGACGGGAGGGCAGGGCCTCCTCCACGGCCTCGCCGTTCTCGTCGAACATGGCGCGGACGCGGCCGTGCGCCGAGCCGACGACCATGGTGTCGCCGACGCGCAGGGTGCCGGTCTGGACCAGCACGGTCGCCACGGCGCCGCGCCCCTTGTCCAGGTTGGCCTCGATGGCGACGCCGCGGGCGTCCTTGTCCGGGTTGGCCTGGAGCTCCAGGGCGGCGTCCGCGGTGAGCAGGACGGCCTCGAGCAGCTGGTCGATGTGCAGGTTCTGGCGGGCGGAGACGTCGACGAACATCGTGTCTCCGCCGTACTCCTCCGGCACCAGGCCGTACTCGGTCAGCTGGCCGCGGATCTTGTCCGGGGCGGCGGTGTCCTTGTCGATCTTGTTCACGGCGACGACGATCGGCACGTCGGCGGCCTGCGCGTGGTTCAGGGCCTCCACGGTCTGCGGCATGACGCCGTCGTCCGCGGCGACCACGAGCACGGCGATGTCGGTGACCTTGGCACCGCGGGCACGCATGGCGGTGAACGCCTCGTGGCCCGGGGTGTCGATGAAGGTCAGGCGACGCCGCTCACCCTGGTGGTCCACCGGCACCTGGTACGCGCCGATGTGCTGGGTGATGCCGCCGGCCTCGCCCTCGATGACGTTCGAGGAGCGGATGGCGTCGAGCAGGCGGGTCTTGCCGTGGTCCACGTGGCCCATGACGGTCACGACGGCCGGACGCGGCTCGAGGTCCTCGTCGTCCTCCTCGGCCTCCTCGGCCTCGAGGTCGATGTCGAACGCCTCCAGCAGCTCCTTGTCCTCGTCCTCCGGGGACACGATCTGCACCTTGTAGCCGAGCTCCTCGCCCAGCAGCTGGAAGGTGTCCTCGTCGAGGGACTGGTTGGCCGAGGCCATCTCACCCAGGGTGAACAGCACCTTCACCAGGTCCGCGACGTCCGCGCGGATCTTCTCGGCGAAGTCGGCGAGCGAAGCGCCCCGGCGCAGGCGAAGCACGGTGTTGCCGTCGCCCTTGGGGATCTTCACGCCGCCGATCTCGCGGGTGTGCTGCTGCTCGAACTCCTGGCGCTTCGCGCGCTTGGACTTGCGCCCCTTGCGCGGGCCGCCTCCACGGCCGAAGGCACCCTGGGCGTTGCCGCGGCCACGGCCGCCGAAGCCGCCGGGGCGGCCGGGGCCGCCGCCCGGACGTCCGCGGCCACCGCCGCGAGACGGGGCCGGGGCCGGGGTGATCTGCTTGGGCATCATGCCCGGGTTCGGACGCGGGGCACCCGGACGGGGGCCGCCTGCGGCCGGACGCGGACCGCCGGCGCCGGCGCCCTGGCGGGGGCCGCCGGGGCGCGGGGCGCGGTCCTCACGGCCGGAGCGCATGCCCTGGCTGGAGGAGAACGGGTTGTTGCCCGGGCGCGGGCCGCCGCGGCCGCCACGGGCGCCCGGACGCGGACCGGCGGAGCCGGCCTTCGAGGTGAACGGGTTGTTGCCCGGACGGGGGGCTCCCGGCTTCGGGGCACCCGGCTTCGGGGCACCCGGCTTCGGCGCGGCGGCCCCCGGCTTCGGAGCCGAGGAGGCCGGCGTCGGCGCACCCGGCTTCGGGGCACCAGACTTCGGGGCGGCGGCACCCGGCTTCGGAGCCGCGGCACCCGGCTTCGGCGTGCCGGCCTGGGGGGCCTGGGCACCCGGCTTCGGGGCGGCGGCACCCGGCTTGGGGGCCGAGGATGCCGGAGCCTGCGGGGCGGCCGCCGGCTTGGATGCTCCGGCCGCGGGCTTCGCGGCGGAGCTCTTGGCTGCTCCGGCCGCGGGCTTCGCGGCGGAGCTCTTGGCATCGCCGGCCGGCGCGGAGCCGGCGTAGGCGTTGCGGAGCTTCTTCACGACCGGGGGCTCGATCGTGGAGGAGGCCGAGCTGACGAACTCGCCGAGCTCCTTGAGCTTGCTCAAGGCCTCCTTGGAAGGGATGCCGAGCTCCTTGGCGAGCTCGTGGACGCGGACCTTGGCCACGTTTCTCCTGTTCTGGCCTCCTCAGCGAGGCCGAACGGAACAGATGTGGTCCTCGTTCAGCCCGCCTTGAGACCGTCGGTGGTGTCCCAGACCGGGGCGTGCATCATGGTCGACGCCGCACGGCCTGCCTGACAGCAGGGGGTGATGTTCATCGTTGGGCACTCATGCTTCAGTGCTCATCGGGTACGCATCAGATCTCTGACCCGCCTTCGTCTTCTTGTCTCTTCAGCCGGCGCGCCTCCTCGAGGGCGGCGGAGTCCACCCGGGTCCGGAAGGACCGGGCGAAGCCGCCGCGGGCGAGGGCGCGTGCCGCACACTCCGGGTCGCGATGCACCCACGCACCGCGGCCGGGGCGCCGGCGTGCCTCGTCCCACTGCACGGATGGGGGGTCCGTGCTGCGGTCCAGGGCCACGCGCACCAGCTCTGTCTGATCCGCCTTCTCCCGGCACCCGACGCAAGTCCGCACGGGCGTCTGCGACGTCATGCGGGACTCCTCTGCACTGCGGGGACGAACCCCTGCCTGCAGGGGTGCCCGAAGGTGGACCTCTACGAGTCTAGCGCGTCCGCGGCGGATTCTCGCCCTCCGGGGCGCCGTCGCACATCAGGACGACGGCCCGCACACATCCTCGTGTGCGGGCCGTCACAGCGTGGCGGCCGGCAGGCGGCCTTCGTGCGGTGCGGGCTCAGGGCTGCTCGGGCTCCGCCCCGTCACCGACGATGTCGATGCGCCATCCGGTCAGCTTGGCGGCGAGGCGGGCGTTCTGGCCCTCCTTGCCGATGGCCAGGGACAGCTGGTGCTGCGGGACCACGACGCGGGCCGAGTGGGCGGCCTCGTCCACGATCTCCACGGACACGGCCTTCGCCGGGGACAGCGCGTTGGCGATCATGGTCGCCGGATCGTCCGAGTAGTCGACGATGTCGATCTTCTCGCCGTTCAACTCCGTCATGACGGCGCGGACACGGGTGCCCATCTCGCCGATCGCGGCGCCCTTGGCGTTGATGCCCGCACGCGTGGCCTTCACGGCCATCTTGGTGCGGTGGCCGGCCTCGCGGGCCAGCGCCGTGATCTCCACGGCGCCGTCGGCGATCTCGGGGACCTCCAGCTCGAAGAGCTTGCGGACGAGGTTCGGGTGGGAGCGGGACAGGGTCACGGACGGGCCCTTCGCTCCGCGGACCGCGGAGACCACGTAGGCGCGCAGGCGGCGGCCGTGGCGGTAGTCCTCGCCCGGGGCCTGCTCCGGCGGGGGCAGGACGGCCTCGAGGGTGCCGAGGTTCACCTGGATCATGCGGGCGTTGTTGCCCTGCTGGATGACGCCGGAGACCAGTTCGCCCTCCTTGCCGCGGAACTCGCCGAGGACCCTCTCGTCGTCTGCGTCGCGCAGCCGCTGCAGGATGATCTGGCGGGCGGTGGAGGCGGCGATGCGGCCGAAGCCGTTCGGGGTGTCGTCGAACTCGCCGATCGCGGTGCCGTCCTCCTCGACCTCCGTGGCCCAGATGGTCACGCGTCCGGACTTGCGGTCGATCTCCGCGCGGGCCTGCTTCACGGCGCCCGGCGTACGGTGGTATGCCGTCAGCAGCGCCTGCTCGATGGTGGGGACGAGCTTGTCCAGCGGGATCTCCCGCTCCTTCTCCAGCATGCGCAGCGCGCTCATGTCGATATCCACTTATGCCTCCGTCGTATCTGCCGGGCCCTTCCCGTCACGGGCGGCGCCGGTGGACTGCTGACTTCCGCCCCACTCTACCTGGACGGCTCCGGTGCCGAGCTGTGCGAACGGGACGCGGACGGGGGCCAGCGTCTTGGCCGGCATGCCCTTCTTCGCGCCGGGTCGGTGCTCGGCGAGCTCCACGCCGTCCGCACCGACCTCGAGCACCCGGGCGGTGATCGGGGCGGCGCCGTCCACGGAGACCTCCACGAGCCGGCCGACGTTCCGCGCCCAGTGTCGGCGCTCGGTGAGCGGACGGTCGACGCCGGCCGAGGAGACCTCGAGCAGGTACTCCCCCGTGCCCACGCCGGGCACCGACTCGCCGTGGTCGTCCAGGGCGGCGGAGACCAGGCGCGACAGGCGGGCCACGGCGTCCATGTCCACGCCCTCGGCGCCGTGGGCGCGGTCCAGGGTCACCTGGACGGTGGGCACGTCCGCGGCACCGACGACGACCGCCTTCTCCACCACGAAGCCCTCCGGCTCCACGGCCGCGGCCACGATCTGCTCGAGGGCCTGCTGCGGCGACCCGGCGGCGGACTGGTTCTGCTCCTGCACGGCTGTGCGCTCCTCACCTTCTCGGCTCCGTTCCGGCCCGGGCGGCCGGTGCGGGGACCTGGACACTGTACCCGCACCGGCCTGGCACGGTGCAGGGGCCGCCGGCGCCGGATCAGCCCAGCAGCGGGGCGAGGGTGTCCCAGCCCAGGCGGAGGATGAGCGCGGCGACCACCACGAGGAAGACCACGCGGATGAACCCGGAGCCGCGGGCGATCGCCATGCGGGCGCCGATGTACCCGCCCAGCAGGTTGGAGACGCCCAGGACCAGGCCGATGCCGAGGACCACGTGCCCCTGGGGCAGGAAGAACGCCAGCGCGCCGAGGTTCGTGCAGAGGTTGACGATCTTCGCGGTGGCCGAGCCGTGGAGGAAGTCGTAGCCGAGCACGGTGACCAGCGCGATGATCAGGAACGTGCCGGTGCCCGGGCCCAGGACGCCGTCGTAGAAGCCGATCACCAGGCCGATGAGCAGCGCGCGCACCAGGTGGGCTGCGCCGGTGAACTTCAGCTGTTGGGAATGACCGAGCTGGGGGCGCACCGCGGTGAACACGGCGACGCCCACGAGGGCGACGAGGATCACGGGGCGGATGACGGCGGCCGGCAGCACGGCGGCCACGAGCGCCCCGCCGAAGCTGGCGGCCAGGGCCACCGCGGCGGTGGCGGCGGCCGTGCGCAGGTCCGGTCTGACGCGGCGGACGTAGGTGGCGGCGGAGGTGGCCGTGCCGAACACCGACCCCATCTTGTTGGTGGCCAGCGCCTGCACCGGCGTCAGGCCCGGGATGAGCATGACGACCGGCAGCTGCAGCAGCCCACCGCCGCCGACGACGGCGTCGATCCAGCCGGCGGCCAGCCCGGCGAGCACCACCATCAGCAGCAGGCCGACGGTGAGCTCAACCGGGCCGAACAGGTCCACCGCGTTCAGGCTTCCGGGTCGGCGGCGACGACGGCGGACACGGCCGCCACGACCTCGTCCACCGAGACCTCGCGGGTCTCGCCGGTGGCGCGGTCCTTGAGCTCGAGCAACCCCTCGGTGAGGCCGCGGCCGACCACGACGGCGGTCGGGATGCCGATGAGCTCGAAGTCCTTGAACTTCACGCCGGGGCTGACCTTGGTGCGGTCGTCCAGCAGGACGGTGTGGCCGGCCTCCTCGAGCCGCGCGGTGAGCTGCTCGGCGTAGGCGAAGGCGTCGGCGCCCTTGGCGGCGACCACCACGTGCACGTCGGCCGGGGCGACGGCGCGCGGCCAGACCAGGCCCTTCTCGTCGTGGTGGGTCTCCGCGATCGCGGCGACGCTGCGGGTGACGCCGATGCCGTAGGAGCCCATGGTCACCACGACCTGCTTGCCGTTCTGGTCCAGGACCTTCAGGTCCAGGGCCTCGGCGTACTTCCTGCCCAGCTGGAAGATGTGACCCATCTCGATGCCGCGGCGGGTGGTCAGGGCGCCGGTGCCGTCCGGGGAGGCGTCGCCCTCGCGGACGACGGTCGACTCGACCACGCCGTCCCAGGTGAAGTCGCGGCCGGCCACGAGGCCGAACACGTGCTTCTGGTCCGCGTTGGCTCCGGTGATCCAGGTGGTGCCGGCAGCGATGCGGGGGTCCACGAGGAAGGTGAGCCCGGAGACCGAGTCCTCGGCCCCGAGGACCTTCCGTCCGTCCGGACCCTCGCCGGGGCCGATGTAGCCCTTGACCAGGGAAGGGTGACGCTTCAGGTCCGCCTCGGTGGCGGCCTCCACGGTCGGCTCGCCGTGCACGCCCAGGGCCTCGCCCACGGACGCCTCGAGGCGCTTGAGGTCCACGTCGCGGTCGCCGGGGACGGCCACCACGAACTGGCGGCGCTCGTCGCCGTCCAGGACGGCGGTGAGCACGACGCACTTGAGGGTGTCGGCCGCGGTCCAGGGGCCGTCCTCGCGCGGGGCGAGGTCGTTGGCCACGTCCACGAGGGCGGCGATGGTGGTGGAGACCGGGGTGTCCTTGACCTCGGCGGCCGGCAGCGCTGCCATGGCCTCCTCGGACAGCGGATCCGGGGCCACGGAGGTCACGGCCTCCACGTTGGCGCGGTAGCCGCCCGGAGACTCGACGTAGGTGTCCTCGCCGATCGGCGAGGGGTGCAGGAACTCCTCGGAGCGCGAGCCGCCCATGGCGCCGGCGGTCGCCTGCACAGGCACGACCTCCAGGCCGAGCCGCTCGAAGATCCGCAGGTAGGCGGCACGGTGCGCGTCGTAGGCCTCCTGCAGGCCCTGGTCGTCCACGGTGAAGGAGTAGGAGTCCTTCATGACGAACTCGCGGCCGCGCAGCAGCCCGGCGCGCGGACGGGCCTCGTCGCGGTACTTCGTCTGGATCTGGTACAGGTACACCGGCAGGTCCTTGTAGGAGGAGTAGTGCTCCTTCACCAGGAGGGTGAACATCTCCTCGTGGGTGGGGGCCAGCAGGTAGTCGGCCTCCTTGCGGTCCTTGAGGCGGAAGACGCCGTCGCCGTACTCGTCCCAGCGGCCGGTGGCCTCGTAGGGCTCGCGGGGCAGCAGGGCCGGGAAGTGGACTTCCTGGCCGCCGATCGCGTCCATCTCCTCGCGCACGATGCGCTCGACCCGGGACAGCACCTTCAGGCCCAGCGGCAGCCAGGTGTAGATGCCGGGGGCGGCGCGCCGGATGTAGCCGGCGCGGACGAGCAGCCTGTGGCTCGCGACCTCGGCCTCGGCCGGGTCGTCGCGCAGGGTCCGCAGGAACAGGGTGGACATGCGCAGTGCCATGCGTGGGACTCCTTCGAGTCGTGCGGTCGGAGCGCCCGTTCTCCGGGCGAGGGATTCTCCGGGCGATCCTATCGCCCGTCCGGTCAGTACAGCACCGTGGCGAAGGTGCCGACCTGCTCGAATCCGACCCGCGCGTAGGTGCGCACGGCCGGCTCGTTGTAGGCGTTGACGTAGAGGCTCACATGGTCGGCGGTGCGCGCGGCGTACTGCACCACGGCCGCCATGGCCGGTGCCGCCAGCCCCTCGCCGCGGCGGTCCGGGCGCACCCAGACCCCCTGCACCTGCACGCAGTCCGTGCTGAGCACGCCGAGGTCCGCCTTGAACAGCGGCATCCGCCGGGGCGCCTGGCCGTCGTCCTCCCCCGGCTCGATCAGCACGCGCCCGGCCTGGATGAGCCGGTGGACACGGTCCCGGTAGGACGCCGCGCCCTGGCGCAGCGGGGAGAAGCCGAGTTCCTCTTCGAACATCGCCGCGGAGGCCGGCAGCACAGTGTCCAGGTCCGCCGGCTGTGCCTGCCGCAGCGTCGGGCTGGGCAGCACCGTGCCCGGTCCGCGGGCCACCATGAGCGGTTGGTCCGGGCGCACGGAGCGGGGCCGGTGTCCGTGGGAGGCGAGCATCGCCTCGATGCCGAGCACCTGGTCCGCCGGCCCGTAGAGGGAGCCGAAGCGGCGCCGCAGTGCGGCGGCGGCCCGGCCCAGGGTGAGGGCGTGGCGGGCGGCACCCGGGATCGCCAGGGGCACGACGTTCGACCCGACCCAGGCGACCGCTCGCAATGCAGCGGCGGGGCCGTCGTCGGGGTCCGCGACGCCCAGGAAGCAGGTGGCGGCCGTGCGGCCCCGCGGCCCGGTGCGGCGTCCGGCCTGCAGCAGGGAGGCGACGAAGACGTTCGCCACCGGGTCCGCGTCGGCCAGCTCCGCCACCTGCGGGGTGTCGGCGTCGGTCAGGAGCCGGGCGGCGCCTCCGGTGGCGGCCCGGACGTCCAGGTCAGTGGACGCTGACCACCGGGGCGCCGGCTGCGGCGTCGTCACCGCCGTCCTCCTCAAGGCCCATCTCCGCGGCGATGCGGCGGGCCTCCTCGATGAGGGTCTCCACGATCTGCTCCTCCGGCACGGTGCGGATGACCTCTCCCTTGACGAAGATCTGCCCCTTGCCGTTGCCGGAGGCCACGCCGAGGTCGGCCTCGCGGGCCTCGCCCGGACCGTTCACCACACAGCCCATGACGGCCACGCGCAGCGGGACGGTGACGTCCTTCAGGCCCTCGGTGACCTCGTCTGCCAGCGTGTACACGTCCACCTGGGCGCGTCCGCAGGACGGGCAGGAGACGATCTCGAGCTTGCGCTCGCGCAGGTTCAACGACTGCAGGATCTGCAGGCCGACCTTGACCTCCTCCACCGGCGGGGCGGAGAGGGAGACGCGGATGGTGTCTCCGATGCCCTGGCCGAGCAGGTAGCCGAAGGCGGTGGCGGACTTGATGGTGCCCTGGAACTCCGGGCCGGCCTCCGTCACGCCGAGGTGCAGCGGCCAGTCGCCCTCCTGGGCGAGCAGCTCGTAGGCGCGGGCCATGATCACCGGGTCGTTGTGCTTCACGGAGATCTTGAAGTCCTTGAAGCCGTGCTCCTCGAACAGGGAGGCCTCCCAGACGGCGGACTCGACGAGGGCCTCCGGGGTGGCCTTGCCGTACTTCTTCAGCAGGCGCGGGTCCAGGGAGCCGGCGTTGACGCCGATGCGGATGGAGGTGCCGTGGTCCGAGGCGGCCTGGGCGATCTCCTTGACCTTGTCGTCGAACTTCTTGATGTTGCCCGGGTTGACGCGGACGGCGCCGCAGCCGGCCTCGATCGCGGCGAAGACGTACTTCGGCTGGAAGTGGATGTCCGCGATGACCGGGATGGTGGACTGCTGCGCGATCACCTTCAGCGCCGCGGCGTCCTTGTCGGTCGGGCAGGCCACGCGCACGATGTCGCACCCGGCGGCGGTGAGCTCGGCGATCTGCTGCAGGGTCGCGCCGATGTCGTGCGTCTTGGTGGTGGTCATCGACTGCACGGACACCTGGTGGTCCGAGCCGACGCCCACGGAGCCGACCTGGATCTGCCGGGTCTGCCGGCGCGGGGCCAGCACGGGCGGCGGGGCGGACGGCATTCCAAGGCTGACGGGCACTTCGGCTCCTAAGAGTTCAGACGCGGCTGGGGTGTTTCACTGGCGCGGCCCGGCGGGACCGCGCCCACCCATCCTAGGGGCTGTGGGGCCGCAGGGCAGGCCCCGGGTGACCCTCGCCTCTCCGTGTCCCTCCGGCGGCTTCACGACGACGGCAGCCCGCCCTGCACCGGCGGCGCACTTCGGGTGCGGGGCCGGTTCAGAAGAGCCGGATCGGCTTGACGATGTCCGCGACGATGAGGATGACGCCCATGGCGAGCATGGCCGCGCCGACCACGTAGGTGAGCGGGAGCATGGTGGCCAGGTCGAACGGGCCGGGGTCCGGGCGTCCGGTGAGCTTCGCGAACCCGCGGCGCAGCTTCTCCCAGAGGGCGCCGGCCACGTGGCCGCCGTCCAGGGGCAGCAGCGGGATGAGGTTGAACACCATCAGGGCGATGTTCACGCTGGCCAGCAGGGACAGCAGCAGCGCCCCCTTGTCCTGCAGGGGCACGTCCTCGAGGGCGGCGGCCTCGCCGGCGATGCGGCCGACGCCCACCACGGACATGGGGCCGTTCGGGTCGCGCTCGACCGGGGTGACCACGGCGACGGCGGTGTCCCAGAGGCGCTGCGGCAGCACCAGGACGACGTCCACGACGCCGCGGATCTGCACGCCGACCTGCTCGACGGCGTCCAGCGGGGTGCCGCGCACGTTCTCGATCTGCGAGCCCATGCCGATGAACCCGACCTGCTCGGTCTTGGCGGTGCCGTCCGGGGCACGCTCGGGGCGGCCGAGGGCGTCGGTGACGGGACGCTCGGTCAGGCGCGGGGTCAGGGTGCCGGACATGGCCTGCCCGTCCCGGGTCCATTCGATGGCGGTGGGCTGGTCCGCGCGGGCGCGGATGGCGGCGGAGAGCTCGTCCCAGGTGTGGACCGGATGCCCGTCGAAGCTGGTCACGGTGTCCCCCGGCTCGAGGCCGGCGGCGTGGGCCGGGGCCACCGGGTCGGTGTCACGGCAGTCGGCCTGGCCGGCCTCGGCGCGCGACTGCTGCTCCTGCGAGGTCACCACGCAGCGGAAGACCTCCGAGACCGTGGTGGTGGGGGTCGCCGTGCCGACGGTCATGACCAGGACGGTCATGAGCACGAGGGCGATGAGCAGGTTCATGAACGGGCCGCCGAGCATGATGACGATGCGCTTCCACACCGGCAGCTGGATGAACTGGCGGCCCTCGTCGGCGGCGGTGAGCTCCTCGGCGGCCTGGGCGCGGGCGTCATGGGCCAGCTGGCCCATCTGCTGGACCAGTCCGGTGGAGGCGGTGCGGGCCGCCTGCCCGTCCTTGGGCGGCGGCAGCATGCCCACCATGGAGACGTAGCCGCCGAGCGGGATGGCCTTGAAGCCGTACTCGGTCTCCCCTCGGCGCCAGGAGACGATCGTCTTGCCGAAGCCGATCATGTACTGCGTGACGCGCACGCCGAAGAGCTTGGCGGGCACGAGATGGCCGACCTCGTGCAGGGCGATGGAGGCGGCGAGGCCGACCGCCATGGCCAGCACGCCGACCACGAACCAGAGGATCTCCATGCTCACCACCGTCCGCGCGCGGCCTCGCGGGCCCACGCCTCGGCCGCCAGCACGGACTCCACGGTGAGCTCCTCCCCCACGCCAGGGACGGCGGCGGGGTCGTAGGAGTCCACCACGGCGCGGACGGTGTCCACGATCGCGGGGAAGGAGAGCAGCCCGTCGTGGAAGGCGTCCACGGCCTCCTCGTTCGCCGCGTTGAACACGGCCATGTGGGTGGGCGAGGCCGCGGCGGCGGCCTTCGCGGCGGCGACGGCCGGGAACGCCTCCTCGTCGAGCGGCTCGAACGTCCAGGAGGTCGCCTGTGTCCAGTCGCAGCCGCAGGCGGCTCCGGGCACCCGGTGGGGCCAGCCCATGCCGAGCGCGATCGGCAGACGCATGTCCGGCGGGGAGGCCTGGGCGAGGGTGGAGCCGTCCACGAACTCGACCATGGAGTGCACCACGGACTGCGGGTGGACCACCACGTCGATCTTCTCCAGCGGCACGTCGAAGAGCAGGTGGGCCTCGATCACCTCGAGCGCCTTGTTCACCATGGAGGCGGAGTTGGTGGTGACCACCCGGCCCATGTCCCAGGTCGGGTGGGCCAGCGCCTCGGCGGGGGTCACGTGCTCGAGTTCGGCGCGGGTGCGGCCGCGGAACGGGCCGCCGGAGGCGGTGAGCACCAGGCGGTGGACCTCGGCGGGGGTGCCGCCCAGCAGCGCCTGGGCCAGGGCGGAGTGCTCGGAGTCCACCGGGACGATCTGCCCGGGCGCGGCGGCCTGCTTCACCAGCGCGCCGCCGACGATCAGGGACTCCTTGTTGGCCAGGGCCAGGCGGTGGCCTGCGTGCAGGGCGGCCAGGGTGGGCCGCAGGCCGATGGAGCCCGTCATGCCGTTGAGCACGGTGTCCGCGCCGGGCCAGGCGGCGATCCGCTCGGCGGCCTCGGGCCCGACGAACACCTCGGGGTCCGGAACGGGGGCACCGGCCCGGGCGGCGGCCGCGGCCAGCGCGGAGCGCACCTGCTCCTCGGTGGCGGACGCCGCACCGACGGCCTCCGCGCCGGTGGCCACGGCCTGTTCGGCCAGCAGCTGCACATTCGTGCCCGCGGCGAGCGCGACGGCGGCGAAGCGCTCCGGGGCTGCGGCGATCACCTCCAGGCCCTGCGTGCCGATCGACCCGGTCGAGCCCACCAGTGCCACCCGGCGCAAGGCCGGCACGGACGCGGCGGACGCCCCCTCGGCGGAGGCGGAGGCGGACGGGGCGGCTGCGGAGGAGACGTCGGCGATGCTCACCCGGCCATCCTACGGATCCTTCCTGGCACGACCCGCGGGGCCGGACCGTGACGGTCCGACCCCGCGGGTCGTGGCGGGCGTGGGCCCGGTCAGGCGATCAGTGGTCGACCGGCTTCTCGGCACCGACGCCGGTGAGGGAGCGGACCTCCATCTCGGCCTGCTTGTCCGGATCCTCGGTGCGCTTCTCCGTCACGGAGCCGAGCCAGCCGAGGAAGAAGGCCAGCGGAATCGAGATGATGCCCGGGTTCTTCAGCGGGAAGACCGCGAAGTCGGCACCCGGGATCATCGAGGTCTCCGAGCCGGACATCACCGGCGAGAGGACGATCAGCACCAGGGCCGTGATCAGGCCGCCGTACATGGACCACAGGGCGCCGCGGGTGGTGAAGCCCCTCCAGAACAGCGAGTACACGATGGTCGGCAGGTTCGCCGAGGCGGCCACGGCGAAGGCGAGCGCCACGAGGAAGGCGACGTTCTGCCCCTGGGCTCCGATGCCGCCGAGGATCGAGAGCACACCGATCACCAGCACGGTGCGGCGGGCGATCTTCACCTCCTTCTCCGGGCTCACATGCTCCTTGGCGATCACCGAGGAGTAGATGTCATGGGCGAAGGAGGCCGCGGCGGTGATGGTCAGACCGGCGACCACCGCAAGGATCGTTGCGAACGCCACGGCCGAGACGATGCCGAGCAGCAGGGAGCCGCCGAGCTCGAAGGCCAGCAGCGGGGCCGCGGAGTTCTGGCCGCCCGGGGCCGCGGAGATGCGCTCCGGACCGATCATGGCGGCGGCGCCGTAGCCGAGCACCAGGGTGCACAGGTAGAACAGGCCGATCAGGATGATCGCCCAGACCACGGACTTGCGGGCCTCCTTGGCGGTGGGGACCGTGTAGAAGCGCATCAGCACGTGGGGCAGGCCGGCCGTGCCGAGCACCAGCGCCAGGCCCAGGGAGACGAAGTCCAGCTGGGACACGGCCGAGGCGCCGTACTGCAGGCCCGGATCCAGGATGGCCTCGTCGCCACCATGGCCGTCCACGGCGCCGCCGAGCAGCGCGGAGAGGTTGAACCCGAACAGGGCCATGACCCAGACGGTCATGACGATCACCGAGGTGACCAGCAGGATCGCCTTGATGATCTGCACCCAGGTGGTGCCCTTCATGCCTCCGACCAGCACGTAGAGGATCATCAGCGCGCCGACGATGACGATGACCAGGGACTGGCCGAGCTTCGAGTCGATGCCCAGCAGCAGCGAGACGAGGGCGCCCGCGCCGGCCATCTGGGCCAGCAGGTAGAACAGGCAGACGGCCAGGGTGTTCAGGGACGCCGCGATGCGCACCGGGCGCTGGCGCAGGCGGAAGGAGAGCACGTCGGCCATCGTGAACTTGCCGGTGTTGCGCAGCGGCTCGGCCACGAGCAGCAGGGCGACCAGCCAGGCGACGAGGAAGCCGATGGAGTAGAGGAATCCGTCGTAGCCGTAGAGGGCGATGGCTCCCACGATGCCCAGGAAGGACGCGGCGGACAGGTAGTCGCCGGCGATCGCGGTGCCGTTCTGGGTGCCGGTGAAGGCACGTCCGCCGGCGTAGTAGTCCGCCGCGGTGGCGGTGTTCTTCGACGCCCGCAGGACGATCACGAGGGTGCCGGCGACGAAGATGCCGAAGATCAGCATGTTCACCCACGGGGTGCCGACGGTCTCGCCGGCGAGCAGGGGCATGACGGTGCTCATCGGATCTCCTCCTCACCGTGGCGGCCGTCGCCGGCCTCGGCCTCGAGCCGCTCGCGCATCGCGGCGGCGCGCGGGTCGAGCTTCTTGTTGGCGAACTGCACGTAGGCCGCGGTGATGGCGAACGTGCTGACGAACTGAAGCAGGCCCAGGACCAGTCCCAGGTTGATGTTGCCGATCAGGCGGATGGACATGACGTCGTGGAAGAAGGCGCCGAGCACCACGAAGAGGACGTACCAGACCAGGAAGGCCACGGTCATCGGCCAGACGAAGCTGCGGTGCGTGCGGCGCAGCTCGCCGAACTCCTCTGAACTCTGGGCGGCACGGAACTGGGCCGGCGTGGGGGCGGACGCTGCGGTGTCAGGTGGGGCCATGAGGGTGCTCCTCCAAAGGTGTGCGAGCCTCCGGTTCATGTGACCCGGATCACGGTCATCCTGAAATACCCCATTTCCCGAGTCAAGGATATGTATTCATGTGACGCCGTCGTGACGTGCCCCACCCTCACGGCACCCACCAGGGGCGTTGCCGGGCCTCAGCGGCCGGCGCGGGCCAGCGTGATACGGGCCTGGGCGAGGACGACCTCGTCCACCATGCCGCCGTCGAACGCGAAGGCGCCCGGGTGGTTCCGCGCCTCGGCGAGGATCGCCTCGGCACGGGCGACCTGCTCGTGAGTGGGACGGTAGCCCTGGCGGACGACGGCCACCTGGTTCGGGTGCAGGCACACGGTGGCGCGGCAGCCGACGGCCACGGCGTCCTCGACCTCGGCGGCCAGGCCGTCCGGGTCCTTGAGGTTCAGGTAGACCGCGTCCCAGGCGGCGGCGCCGTGCGCGGCCGCGGCCAGCAACACGGTGGAGCGGGCGTGGGCCACCGTCTGACGGTAGGCGCCGTCCACGGTGCGGGAGGACGTGCCTCCCATGGAGGCCACAAGGTCCTCGGCTCCCCACATCAGGGCGGTCACGTGCGGGTGTGCGGCCAGCTCGGCGGCGGCGAGCACGCCCCGGGCGGTCTCACAGAGGGCCACCACCCGGGTGTCCTCCCCCAGCGCCTCCACCAGACGGTCCACCTGGGCGGCGGACTCGGCCTTGGCGAGCATGAGGGTCCGCCAGCCGGTCTCCTTCAGCATGGCCACGTCCGCGGCGTGGTCCTCGGTGTCCACCGGGTTCACGCGGACCACCACGCGGTCCGCGTCGATGCCCTGGGACGCCCGCTCGGTCCACGCTGCGGCCACGGCCTCGCGGGCGGCGGGACGGTCCGCCGCGGTGACGGCGTCCTCGAGGTCCAGGATCACCGCGTCCGCGCGATCCAGGGCCTTGGCGTACCGCTCCGGGCGGTCCGCCGGGGTGAACATGACGGCCGGGCCCAGGGTGCAGGCCTTCGCGGCGATCTCGGTCATCGGTCTGCTCCTTCGCAGAGGTCGGTGGGAGGGCAGGAGGCGGGGCGCCGCCCGGCTTCCGGGCGGCGCCCCGTGCGCTCAGGCGTCGGACTCGGCGGCGCAGTGCGCCTGCCGTGTCCACATCAGGCAGGTGCGCTGGGCCTTGGCCACGACCGTGCCGTCCTGGTTCGTCCCCTCGAGGTCGAAGGTCACGATCCGCTGTCCGGGACGCGAGGAGGACTCGCGGATCGCCGTCACGGTGGAGCGGGCGTACAGGGTGTCCCCGGGGAAGACCGGGTGCGGGAAGGAGATCTCCCCCAGCCCCAGCTGCGCCACGAGCGTTCCCTGCGTGGTCTGCCCCACGGACAGGCCGATCAGCGTGGACAGCGTCAGCATCGAGTTCATCAGCGGCTTGCCGAACGGCTGCGACTGCGCGAACGCGTGGTCCAGGTGCAGCGCCTGCGGGTTCATGGTCAGCGTGGTGAACAGGACGTTGTCCGCCTCGGTGAGCGTGCGGCCCGGACGGTGCAGGTACACCTGGCCGACCGCCATCTCGTCCGCGTAGCGGCCACGCTGCTCGATCACCTCGGGCTCGGCCGGGGCGCTCCCGGCGCCCCGGGCGCCCTCAGTGCCCTCCGCCGTGGGCGAGGGGTCCTCGGCAGCCGGGCGGCCGTCGTCGTGCTTCATCTGCTCGGCCACGTCAGAGGCCCAGCTCGCGGGCGATCAGCATCAGCTGCACCTCGGTGGTGCCCTCGCCGACCTCGAGGATCTTCGAGTCTCGGTAGTGGCGGGCCACCAGGGACTCGTTCATGAAGCCGTAGCCGCCGAACACCTGGGTCGCGTCGCGGGCGTTGTCCATGGCGGCCTCGCCGGCGATCAGCTTGGCCATGGCGGCCTCGGTCTTGAACGGCTTGCCGGCCAGCATCTTCTGCGCGGCCTCGTAGTAGGCCAGGCGGGCGGCGTGGGCGCGGGCCTGCATGCGGGCGATCTTGAAGGACACGGCCTGGTAGGAGCCGATGTTCCGGCCGAAGGCGGTGCGGGTCTTCGCATACGCGATGGACTCGTCCACACATCCCTGGGCGGCGCCGGTGGCGAGCGCGGCGATGGCGATGCGGCCCTCGTCCAGGATGGACAGGAAGTTCGCGAAACCGCGGCCGCGGGTGCCCAGCAGGTTCTCCTCCGGCACGACGGCGTCGGAGAAGTGCAGCGGGTGGGTGTCCGAGGAGTTCCAGCCGACCTTGTTGTAGGCCTTGGCCGCGGTGAAGCCCTCGGTGTCCGACGGGACGATGATCGTGGAGATCTCCTTGACCGGCTTGCCGTCCGGGCCGGTCTTGCCCTCGACGGTGCCGGTGACGGCGGTGACGGTCACCAGCGAGGTGATGTCGGTGCCGGAGTTGGTGATGAACTCCTTGGCGCCGTTGATGCGCCAGCTGCCGTCCTCCAGCTTCGCGGTGGTCTGGGTGCCGCCCGCGTCCGAGCCGGCGTTCGGCTCGGTGAGGCCGAAGCCGGCCAGGCGCTTGCCGGCCACGAGGTCCGGCAGCCACGTCTGCTTCTGCTCGTCGGTGCCGAACTTGTACAGCGGCATGGCACCGAGGGACACGCCGGCCTCGAGGGTGATGGCCACGGACTGGTTCACGCGGCCGAGCTGCTCGAGCGCGAGGGCCAGGGCGAAGTAGTCGCCGCCCATGCCGCCGTACTCCTCGGAGAACGGCAGGCCGAACAGGCCCATCTCGCCCATCTGGGCGACGATCTCGTACGGGAACTCGTGCTTCTCGTCGAGCTCGGCGGAGACCGGGGCGACGACCTCGTCCGCGAACTCGCGGACGGTGTCGGAGAGGGCCTGGTAGTCCTCGTCCAGGGCGGGCAGGGTGCGATGGTTCGGGCTGGCCATGGGGCTGCTCCTTGTTCTTCTCGTCCGTGCGGCGCCGGGGCGCCGGGTCGGTCTGGTCGATGGGGTGTGCTGGTGGCAGGACGGTCCGCGACGGCGGGGCCGCGGACCGTCCCGGTCGGGTCAGGCGTCCTGGGCCGGGGCCTCGGCGGCGTCCGGCTCGACGGTGGCCACGAGGCCCTGGGCCGGGACGGAGTCGCCCTGGGACACGTGGACGGTCACGGTGCCGGCGAGAGCAGCGGTGATGGGGTGCTCCATCTTCATGGCCTCGACGTCAGCCAGGTGCGCACCGGCCTCCACGCGGTCGCCGGTGGCCACGTGCACGGCCACCACGGTGCCCGGCATCGGGGTCCGGGCCTCCGGGGAGCCGGCGCCCCCCGGGACGAGGCGGGCGGCCGCGGCGGAGCGGGCGGACTCGAGGCGCTCGGCGCGGGTCTGGCGGTGGACTCGCCAGGTGAACCCGTCACGGCGGACCCAGGCGGTGCGCGGGTCGGCCGGGTGCACCAGGATCTCCGCGGCGTCCACGGCCGGCTCCGGGGCGTCCGTGGCCGCGCCGTGCTCGTCCGCCTCCTCCGCGACGACGGGCACCGGGCTGATGCTGTGGCGGACGCCGTCGACCTCGACGGACAGGGTCGGGGCCGGGGCGCCGACGGAGCGCCAGGCGTCGCCCGCGGCCCAGGCGCCGTGGCCGCCGCGGGGACGGGCGAAGGTCTGCCTCGCCGCGCCCTCGTGGGCGGTGTCCACGTCCACCTCGGCGAGCGCGCCGGCCGCGGCGGCGAGGGTGTCCGCGTCCAGCTCGGGGGCGGACCACTCGTCCATGCCGTCGATCATCGTGGTGGTCAGGCGGCCCTGCCGCACCTCGGGCAGTGCCGCCAGGTGGCGCAGCCAGGCGAGGTTGGAGGTGACGCCGGTGAGGACGGTGTCCTTCAGGGCCGCGTCGAGGCGCTCCATGGCCTCGGCACGGTCGGCGCCGCGGGTGATGACCTTGGCGATCATCGGGTCGTAGAAGCCGGTGACCTCGGGCTGGGAGTCCGGGTCCTCCACATGCATCAGGGAGTCCACGCGGACGCCCTCGCCCTGCGGGGCCACGAAGGTGAGCACCTGCCCGGTGGACGGCAGGAAGCCGTTCGCCGGGTCCTCTGCGTAGACGCGGGCCTCGACGGCCGCGCCCTCGACGGTCACGTCCTCCTGGACGAAGCCGAGCGGCTCGCCGGCGGCGACGCGGACCTGCAGCTCGACGAAGTCCTGCTGCTCGCCACGGACCCGGACGACCTCCTCGGAGACCGGGTGCTCCACCTGGAGGCGGGTGTTCATCTCCATGAAGAAGAACTCGTCCGGGTTGTCGTCCGAGACGAGGAACTCGACGGTGCCGGCGCCCACGTAGCCGACGGAGGTGGCGGCCTGCACGGCGGCGTCACCGAGGCGGGCGCGCAGGGCCTCGCCGTCTGCGTGGGCGGTGAGCAGCGGGGCCGGTGCCTCCTCGATGACCTTCTGATGGCGGCGCTGCAGGGAGCACTCGCGCTCGGCCAGATGCACGGTGGTGCCGAGCGAGTCCGCGAAGACCTGCACCTCGATGTGACGTGGGGAGGTGATGAGGCGCTCGAGCAGCAGGGTGTCGTCGCCGAACGCGTTGGACGCGGTGCGGCGGGCCGAGGCCAGGGCGCCGGGCAGCTCGTCCTTGGAGTGGACGGCGAACATGCCCTTGCCGCCACCGCCGGCGGACGGCTTGATCAGCAGCGGGAAGCCGACCTCGTCCACCCGGGCGATGATCTGCTCGTCGGTGAGGGCCGGGTCCGCGATGCCCGGGACCACGGGCACCCCGTAGGCGGAGACGGTCTCCTTGGCGCGGATCTTGTCCGCCATGGCGTCCAGGGAGGACACCGGCGGGCCGATGAAGACCACGCCGGCGGCATCGAGGGCACGGGCGAAGTCCGCGTTCTCGGAGAGGAAGCCGTAGCCGGGGTGGACGGCCTGGGCGCCGGTGGCCCTGCACGCCGCCACCACGGCGTCGATGTCCAGGTAGGACTCGCGGGCCGGGGCGGGGCCGAGCCGCACGGCCTCGTCCGCCAGGCGCACGTGGGCGGCGTCCGCGTCCGCATCCGAGTAGACGGCGACGGCACGGATGCCCAGGCGCTGCAGGGTGGTGATGACGCGGACCGCGATCTCGCCGCGGTTGGCCACCAGGACGGTGTCGAAGAGCTTCTCGGACACGGGCATCACATCCTGAACAGGCCGAACTGGGTGTCCGGCAGGGGCTGGCGGGAGACGACGTCGAGGGCCATGGCCAGCACGCGGCGGGTCTGGCCCGGGGTGATGATGCCGTCGTCCCACAGGCGGGCGGTGGAGTACAGGGGGTTGCCCTGGTCCTCGTACTGGGCGCGGATGGGGGCGGCGAAGGCCTCGGACTCCTCGGCGCTCATCAGCTCCTCGCCCGCCTTCTCGCGGGCGTCCTGCTTGATCTGGGTGAGCACGGAGGCCGCCTGGGTGCCGCCCATGACGGAGATGCGGGCGTTCGGCCACATCCACAGGAAGCGCGGCGAGTAGGCGCGGCCGCACATCGCGTAGTTGCCGGCGCCGAAGGAGCCGCCGATCACCACGGTCAGCTTGGGCACCCGGCAGGTGGACACGGCGGTGACCATCTTGGCGCCGTCCCGGGCGATGCCGCCGGCCTCCGCGTCCCGGCCGACCATGAAGCCGGAGATGTTCTGCAGGAACAGCAGCGGGACGCCGCGCTGGTCGCAGAGCTCCACGAAGTGCGCGCCCTTGCGGGCGGACTCGCCGAAGAGGATGCCGTTGTTCGCCACGATGCCCACCGGGTGACCGTCGATCCGGGCGAAGCCGGTGACCAGAGTGGTGCCGTAGCCGGCCTTGAACTCGTGGAACTCGGAGCCGTCCACGATCCGTGCGATGACCTCGTGCACGTCATAGGCCGCGTTGACGTCCACGGGGACGACGCCGGTGAGCTGCTCCGGGTCCACGGCGGGCTCGACAGGGTCCACCACGGTCCAGGCCGGCTCGTTCGGGCGGGGCAGGGTCGCCACGATGTCCCGGAGGATCTGCATCGCGTGGGTGTCGTCGTCCGCCAGGTGGTCGGCCACGCCGGAGACCTCGGCGTGCAGCCGGCCGCCGCCGAGCTCCTCGGCGGTGACGTCCTCGCCGATCGCGGCCTTCACCAGCGGCGGGCCGCCGAGGAAGATCGTGCCCTGGTTGCGGACGATCACGGTCTCGTCGCACATGGCCGGCACATAGGCGCCGCCGGCAGTGGAGGAACCGCACACCGCAGCGATCTGCGGGATGCCCTTCGAGGACAGCAGCGCCTGGTTGCGGAAGATGCGGCCGAAGTGCTCGCGGTCCGGGAAGACCTCGTCCTGACGGGGCAGGAAGGCGCCGCCGGAGTCCACCAGGTACACGCAGGGCAGCGCGTTCTCGAGGGCGATCTCCTGGGCGCGCAGGTGCTTCTTCACGGTCATCGGGTAGTACGTGCCGCCCTTGACGGTGGCGTCGTTGGCGACGACCATCACGGTCCGGCCGTGCACCAGGCCGATGCCGGCGACCATGCCGGCCCCCGGGGAGTCGCCGTCGTACATGCCGTGGGCGGCCAGCGCCCCGACCTCCATGAACGGCGAGCCCTCGTCCAGCAGCAGGTCCACGCGCTCGCGGGGCAGCAGCTTGCCGCGGGAGACGTGGCGCTGACGGGACTTCTCGCTGCCGCCGAGGGCCGTGCGCGCGACGATCTCGCGCAGGCTCTTCTCGAGCTCGGCGTGACCGGCCACGTTGTCCGCGAACTCCGCGGACTCGGGGACGGCGCGCGTGGACAGGACGGACATGCCCGACCTCCAACTCAGTGAATTGCGATTAACTGGAAGACCAGGGTCGAGTCTACTGTCCCGATGCCCATGTCGTCCACATCACAGCATGCCGGGCGCCGGGCCCGTGAGGACCGCCGGACCGCCCGACCGTCGCCCGCCGGGCCGCGCCGACGTGCCCGTTACGATGGTCCGCATGCCCACGCCCCGCAGCTCCAGCGTCGCCGAGCCCGTCACCGCCCGGGAGGCGGCCAAGGCCCAGCGACGCCAGGACCTGCTCGACGCCGCCGCGAGGCTCTTCGCCGAGCGCGGCTTCGAGTCCGTCCGCCTGGAGGACATCGGCGCGGCCTGCGGCATCTCCGGCCCGGGCATCTACCGCCACTTCCGCGGCAAGGCCGCCGTGCTGACGCAGATCCTGGAGAGCGCCTCCCACGGCCTGCTGGACGGAGGCCGCGCCGCCGTGGCCGGCCGCCGCCCCGGCGAGCACGCCCTCGAGGCGCTCGTCGAGTTCCACACGGACTTCGCCCTGCACCGCCGTGACGTCATCCGCGTCCAGGACAGGGACCTCGGCTCGGTGCCGGACGAGGAGCGCCAGGACCTGATCCGCGTGCAGCGCGCGTACATCGACCTCTGGGCGGAGCACATCGGCGTCCTCCACCCGGACGAGGACGAGGCCGCCGCCGTCTTCCGCGCCCAGGCCGTCTTCGGCCTGCTCAACTCCACCCCGCGCTCTGTGCGCCGCTCCCCCGCGGACCGCCGCACCCGCCGCCCGGCCCTGATCGCCATGGCCTGGGGCGCCCTGCGCGCCCGGTCCGCGGTGGTAGCGTGATCAGCACCCGCCGCACCCGTCCGTGCCGACGGACGGCGACCGCAGACCGCACCGTGACAGAGAGGTCCACCGCCGTGTCGCTCCGAGATGTCCGCCCCGAGGACCTGGACGAGTTCTTCGCCCACCAGCAGGACGACGAGGCCAACGTGATGTCCGCGTTCGCCCCGCGCAATCCGAAGGATCGGGGCGTGTTCGACTACCACTGGGACCACCTGCTGAACGACGAGAAGACGCAGGTGAAGACCATCCAGGACGAACAGGGCCGCGCCGCCGGAGCCCTCGTCTGCTCCCGCGAGGACGGCATCCCGGAGCTGTCCTTCTGGACCGCCCGCGAATACTGGGGCCGAGGCCTCACCACCGCGGCCGTGGACGAGTTCCTCGCCGACTTCGCAGAGCGCCCGGTCCGCGCCCACGTGCCCACGGACAACGTCGGCTCCCAGAAGGTCCTGAAGCGCCGCGGCTTCGAGGTCGTCGGCCAGGAGAAGGTCTTCTCCAACGCCCGCGCCGAAATCGTCACCGAGGAGATCCTCGAGCTCACCGGAGAGTGAGCCCCGCCCTCCGACCCCGGTGAGGCGGGAGCGCGGGGCGGGCGGCCGTCGTCGTGCTTTTCCTCCCCGACCCTGGCGGGCCGGAACGGACACGGAAGGGCCCCGGAACCACACGGTTCCGGGGCCCTTCGCTCTGACGGTGCGCGGGATGGAGCGCAGTCGGTGCGGGTCAGACCATGGCGAGGGTCATGCCCGGGCGGCGCAGCATGGCGCCGACGTCCGCGAGGAAACGGGAGCCCTGCTCGCCGTCCACGAAGCGGTGGTCGAAGGACAGGGAGAGCGTCATGACGTCGCGCAGGGCGATCTCGCCCTTGTGCTCCCACGGCATCTTCCGGACCTGGCCGAGGGCGAGGATCGCGCCCTCACCCGGGTTGATGATCGGGGTGCCGGCGTCCACGCCGAACACGCCCACATTGGTCAGGGTGAAGGTGCCGCCGGTCAGCTCGGCCGGCGCCAGCGTGCCCTCTCGGGCCTTGTCCGTGAGGTCGCGGATCGCATCGGCCAGGCCGCGCAGGTCCATGGCCTGGGCATCCTTGACGTTCGGGACCATGAGCCCGCGCGGGGTGGCCGCGGCGAAGCCCAGGTTCACGAAGTTCTGCTGCACGATGGCGCCGGCCGCCTCGTCCCAGCGGGCATTGACGTCCGGGGTGCGCTCCATGCAGAGCACACAGGCGCGGGCGGTGAGGGTCATCGGGGTGAGCTTCACGTCGCGGAACTCGCGGGAGGCCTTGAGCTCGGCGAGTAGCTCCATGGTCTCGGTGACGTCCACCTGCAGGAATTCGGTCACGTGCGGGGCCGTGAACGCGGAGTTCACCATCGCCGCGGCGGTGGCCTTGCGGACACCCTTGACCGGGACGGACACCTCGCGCTCGCGACCGCCGAGGGTGCGCACGGCTCCGGCCGCTGCGCCCACGGCGGCAGCGGCGGCCGGTGCGGCGGCGGACGCGGGGCCTGCCGGGCCGGCAGCGGAGCCGCCGTTGATGGCCGCCTCGACGTCGGCACGGGTGATCACGCCGTGGGCGCCGGTGCCGGTCACAGTCTCCAGGTCCACGCCGTTCTGCTTGGCGTACAGGCGCACCGGCGGAGTGGAGCGCGGACGCTCGCCGGAGCCGGAGGCAGCGGCCGGGGCTGCGGGCGCCGTGGCCGGGGCCTCGGTCGGAGCGGCCGGGGCCGAGGCTGTGGCGGCGGCCGAAGCGGCCTGTCCGACTCCACGACGGGCACGGCGGGCCGGGCGACCCTTCTCCGCGGCGGCGCCGTAGCCCACGAGGGTGGGGACGCGGCCGTCACCGGAGCCGGACTCCTCGGCGCCGTCGGAGGCGGGGGCGTCGTCGCCGCCGTCGTCGCCGCCGAGGTCGAAGGTCACCACCGGGGCGCCCACGTCCACCGTGTCGCCCTCCTCGGCGTGCAGCGCGGCGATGGTGCCGGCATAGGGGCTGGAGAGCTCGACGACGGCCTTGGCGGTCTCGACGTCGGCCAGCACCTGGTTCACCTCGACCGCGTCACCGACGGAGACGCGCCACGAGGTGATGTCGGACTCGGTGAGGCCCTCGCCCAGGTCGGGGAGCATGAAGATCTTCTTCGTCATCGGGTTCCCTCCTGCTGGGCCTGGGCGGCCAGGAAGTCGGCGGCGGTCTCGGGGGCGGCGAACATGTCCACGGAGTCGAGCGAGTGGGGTCGGCCCATGGCACGGTCCACGCCGTCGAGGATGCGGTCCAGGTCCGGCAGGTGGTAGTCCTCCAGCTTCGCAGCCGGGTACGGGATGTCGAAGCCGGTCACGCGCACCGGCGGGGACTCCAGCCAGTGGAAGGAGCGCTCGGTGACGGTGGCGACGAGCTCGGCGCCGACGCCGCCGGAGCGGCCGGCCTCGTGGGTCACGACCAGACGGCCGGTGCGGCGCACGGACGACTCCACCAGGCCGGAGTCCATCGGGGCGATCGAGCGCAGGTCGATCACCTCGATCTCGATGCCCTCCTCCGCGGCCACCTCGGCGGCCTGCAGGGCGGTCTTGACCAGCGGGCCGTAGGCCACCAGGGTGACGTCCTTGCCCTCGCGCACGATCTTGGCCGGGGCCATCGGCGGGATCTCGGCGTCCAGGTCGACCTCGCCCTTGTCGTGGTAGCGGCGCTTCGGCTCGAGGTAGACGACCGGGTCGTCCGAGGCGATGGCGGCGCGGAGCAGGTCGTAGCCCTCCTGCGGGGTGGACGGCGAGACCACGCGCAGGCCGGCGGTGTGCATGAAGTAGGCCTCGGGCGACTCCGAGTGGTGCTCCGGGGAGCCGATGCCGCCGCCGAACGGGATGCGGATGGTGACCGGCAGCTGCACGTTGCCGGCGGTGCGGGCACGCATCTTCGCCAGGTTCGACACGATCTGGTCGAAGGCCGGGTACACGAAGCCGTCGAACTGGATCTCCACGACAGGGCGGTAGCCGCGGTAGGCCAGGCCCAGCGCAGTGCCCATGATGCCGGACTCGGCGAGCGGGGTGTCCATGACGCGCTGGGCCCCGAACTCGTCGATCAGGCCGTCGGTGATGCGGAAGACGCCGCCGAGGGTGCCGATGTCCTCGCCCATCAGGACGACCTTCGGGTCGTCCGTCATCGCGCGGTGCATGGCCCGGTTGATCGCCTTGCCGAAGGTCATCTTCTCGGTGCTCATGCCTGGCCCTCCTCATCGAACATGGCGTGGTACAGCGCGGACTCCCGGCGCTGGCGGGCGAGCTCCTGGTGCGGCTCGGCGTAGACCTCGGTGAACAGGGCGTCTGGGCCGGCCTCCTCGAGAACCTCCAGAGCGGCGCGGACGTCCGCGGCGAGAGCGTCGGCCTCCTTCGTCGCCTCGGCCTCCAGGGCATCCATGTCCACGCCGTTGGCCCGCAGGTGGGCGGCCACGCGGTCGATCGGGTCCTTGGCCTTCCAGGACTCGACCTCCTCGTCCGAGCGGTAGCGGGTCGGGTCGTCCGCGGTGGTGTGCGGGCCCATGCGGTAGGTGACGGCCTCGATGAAGGTCGGGCCGCCGCCGTTCGCCGCGCGCTCCACGGCACGGCGGGTCGCGGCCAGCACGGCGAGCACGTCGTTGCCGTCCACCCGCAGGGACGGGACGCCGAAGCCCCACGGGCGGTCGGCCAGGTGCCGCGGCGACTGCAGCGTCACCGGCTCGGAGATGGCCCAGTGGTTGTTCTGGCAGAAGAAGACGACCGGCGCCTTGTAGGTGGCGGCGAACACCATGGCCTCGTTGACGTCGCCCTGGGAGGTCGCGCCGTCGCCGAAGTAGACGATGGTGGCGGACTTGTCCCCGTCCATGGCGGCACCCATGGCGTAGCCGGTGGCGTGCAGAGCCTGCGCGCCGATGATGATCTGCTGGGCGGCCACCTTGTGGGCCTTCGGGTCCCAGCCGGAGAAGGTGGAGCCGCGCCACAGGCGGATGAGTCCGAGGGCGTCCACGCCGCGGAGCAGGGCGACGCCGTTCTCCCGGTACGACGGGAAGACGAAGTCGTCCTCGCGCAGCGCTGCGGCCGAGCCGGCCTGCGCGGCCTCCTGGCCGAGAAGCGGCGGCCACAGGGCCAGCTGCCCCTGGCGCTGCAGGTGGGTGGCCTCGGTGTCGAGGCGGCGGATCAGGACCATGTCCCGGTACAGCTGGGAGAGGGCGTCGTCGTCGACGTCCTCCAGCCACGGGTCCAACTCGGGCTCGGCGCTGCGCACGCCCTGGGCGTCCAGCACCTGCAGGTACTCGCGGTGCTCTGACTGCGGGATGTCCGCCTCAGCGGGGAGATCGACTTGCGTCATGTCCTCAACTCTCGTGACCGGGCACCGGAGGTGTTCGGCGCCGTCCGGGGGCGGGTGACACGGGCGCGGTTGTGGCCTCAGTCACCTCCGATGACTCCGGGTGAGTCTAGTCACATGGACAGGACTTGACAACACGCGCGGAGGCAGCCGGAAGCCCTCCGCGTAGGGCTGCCGGACAGTTCGTGTGCGGCTCAGCCGCGGCGGAGCAGAACGTCCACGGCCGCGTCGAGGTACGCGTCGACCTGGCCCTCCTCGTAGCCCTTGCGGCCCTCCGCGGCGGCGAAGGCGGCGCGGCGCACGTCGTCCGCATCGAGCTCGGACTCCCCCTCCGGGGCGCGCAGCGCCTCGGCGAGGCGGTCGCAGAACTCGTCCACCTGGTCCACGTCATAGGACTGGGCATCGGCGCGCGACGGGCGGCGGAACCGCTCGCCCGGGGCGCGGTCGGCACGGCCGAGCAGCTCTTCGGTGCGTTCGGTGAGCATCACGGCCCAGTCCTCGTCGCCGCGCTCGGAGACGAAGGCCTCGCGCTCGGAGTCCGCCAGGGCGTCCTCGAGGCGGTCCAGGGCGTCGTCCACCTGGTCCGTGGCGTAGCCGCCGTTGACGGTGGCGAAGCGGGCCTGGCGGACGTCCTCGACGGATAGCTCGCCGGCGCCCTCGTAGGCCTTGCGGGCACGCACCATGAAGGCGTCCACGTGGCTGGGCTCATAGCCGATCTCGTCGGACTCCACGCGCTCGAAGGGCTGGTCGACGGTGGTCTTCAGGTCATCAGGCGACTTCTTCGACATCCGCACTCCTGTGGTGTCAGGGGCCGCTGGGGCGGCCGTAGGGGAAGGTGCCTGGGCAGGGGCGCCGCTCAGGCGATGGGCAGGGCCAAGAGGGTGTAGGCCACCGGTGCGGCGAACACCAGTGAGTCCAGGCGGTCCATGACCCCGCCGTGGCCCGGCAGCAGGGAGGACATGTCCTTGATTCCGAGTTCACGCTTGACCATGGACTCGGAGAAGTCGCCGGCGGTCGCGGCGACCACCGCGAACACGCCGAGCAGCAGGCCGACCCACCAGGGCTGGCCCACCAGCAGTGGCACCGCCACCACGCCCACCAGCACCGCGCCGAGGAGCGAGCCCACCAGGCCCTCCCACGACTTCTTCGGGCTGATGCGCGGCGCGATGGGGTTCTTGCCGAAGCGGTAGCCCACGATGTAGCCGAAGGTGTCGTTGGCGATCACCATCAGCAGCAGGCAGGCCACCATGAAGTTGCCGCGCGGCTGGTCCAGCAGCGCGACGCCGAAGGAGAGCAGGAACGGGGCCCACATCACGGCGAACACGCCGGCCAGGATGATCTGGCCGGTGGGTCTGCGGCGAGTGGCCTCCGTCCAGAGGCAGACCAGCATCAACGACCCCAGCAGGGCGATGAACAGCGCCTCCACTCCCCACAGCAGCGCGGCCAGCGGCAGGGCGACGGCCGCGATCCACAGCGGGGGCTTGGGGACGTCCAGGCCGATGCCTCGGACGGCATTCGCGACCTCGGTGACGCCGGCGACCAGCAGCACCACCATGAGCAGCGCCAGCAGCCAGTCCCACAGGATCAGGCCGGCCAGGGCGACGCCCAACAGCACGACCCCCACGAGGACGGCGGATTTGAGGTCTCGGCCGCCGCGTGGGGGTGCGGGGGTCTCCGCGGCTGTGGTCATTGGATGCTTCCGGTGGGGCGTCGCTGGGGCCCGGGCGGGGCCTCAGACCTCGAGCAGATCGGCTTCCTTGTTCTTCGCCATGTCCTCGATGAGGTCCACGTGCTTCTTCGTCATGGCGTCGAGCTCCTTCTCCCCGCGCGCGCCCTCGTCCTCGCCGACGTCGCCGTCCTTGACGGCCTTGTCGATGGCCTCCTTGGCCTTGCGGCGGGCGTTGCGGACGGAGATCTTGTGCTCCTCCGCCTTCTGCTTGACCAGCTTCACGTACTCCTTGCGGCGCTCCTCCGTGAGCTCCGGCATCACCACGCGGATGACCTTGCCGTCGTTCGACGGGTTGGCACCGACCTCCGACTCGGACAGGGCCTTCTCGATGTTGCGCAGCGCGGACACGTCGAAGGGGGTGATCAGCAGGGTGCGGGCGTCCGTGGTGGTGAAGGAGGCCAGCTGCTGCAGCGGGGTCATGGCGCCGTAGTAGTCCACCATCACCTTGGAGTAGAGGCCCGGGTTGGCGCGGCCGGTGCGCACGGAGGCGAAGTCCTCGCGGGTGGCCTCGATGGTGCGGCCCATCTGCTCTTCGGCGGACTGCAGGGTCTCCTGGATCACGATGTCTCCTGACGTGTGGGTGAGTGGCTGCCCTCCATCCTACGTGGGATTCAGGGACTCGGACTCGGGCGGGCCCCGGCTCAGGGGGTGACGGTGGTGCCGATGCCGTCGCCGCGCAGAGCAGCGGTGACGTTGCCGGGGCCCTCCATCCCGAACACACGCATGGGCAGGCCGTTGTCCTTGCACATGGTCATGGCGGTCAGGTCCATGACGCGGATGTCCCGCTGCAGGGCCTCGTCGTAGGTGAGGTGGTCCAGACGCTCGGCGTTCGGGTCCTTCTTCGGGTCGGCGGTGTAGACGCCGTCCACGCCGGACTTGGCCATGAGGACCTCGTCCGCGCCGATCTCGAGGGCGCGCTGCGCCGCCACGGTGTCCGTGGAGAAGTAGGGCAGGCCGGTGCCGGCGCCGAAGACCACCACGCGCCCCTTCTGCATGTGGCGGATGGCGCGCAGCGGGATGTACGGCTCGGCGACCTGCTCCATGGAGATCGCGGACTGCACGCGGGTGGAGACGCCGGCCTGGAGGAGGAAGTCCTGGAGGGCGAGGCAGTTCATGACGGTGCCGAGCATGCCCATGTAGTCGGCGCGACGGCGGTCCATGCCGTTCTCGGACAGCTCGGCGCCGCGGAAGAAGTTGCCTCCGCCGACCACGATCGCGATCTCGACGGACTCGGCGGCCTCGGCGATCTGCTCCGCGATGCCGCGGACGGTGTCCGGGTCCACGCCGACCTTGCCGCCGCCGAAGACCTCGCCGGAGAGCTTGAGCAGCACGCGGCGGCGTCCCGTGGCGGCGTCGGTCACGGTCGGCAGGGACTGGGTGTGGGTGTTCGTCTCCATGTGCGGGACTCCTCGGGGCGTCGTCTCGGGCTTGTCCAGGTGTGGGCACACAACGGCGGGGTGGTCACCGAGCTGGTGACCACCCCGCCATCGGTGGCGGCCGCATGCGGTGCATGCGGACCGGCGCGGGCTCGGATCGCTACGATCCTACCCCCGAATCAGGGGCGGACCGAGCGGCAGGCGCCGCGGCGTGATTCAGTTGCCGACGCGGAAGCGAGCGAAGCCGGTGACCTTGGTGCCGGCCTCGGAGGCGACCTTGCCCACCGTGGTCTTCGGGTCCTTGGCGAAGGGCTGGTCCTCGAGGACGATCTCCTTGAAGAAGCCGGTCAGGCGGCCCTCGACGATCTTCGGCAGGGCCTGCTCCGGCTTGCCCTCGGCACGCGCGGTCTCGTCGGCGATGCGGCGCTCGTTCTCCACGGTCTCGGCCGGGACGTCCTCACGGGTGAGGTAGGTCGGCGAGTAGGCGGCGGTGTGCACGGCGATGTCGTGCGCAGCGGTCTTGGCCTCGTCGGAGTCGGAGTCCACGGCCAGGAGCACGGACACCTGGGCCGGCAGGTCCTTGGAGGTCTTGTGGAGGTAGGCGTCCACGAAGGCGCCCTCGACGCGGGCGATGCGGCGCACGACGACCTTCTCGCCCATCAGGGCGCCCTCCTCGGTGACGTGGTCGCCGAGGGTGCGGCCCTCGTACTCGGCGGCCAGCAGCGACTCGAGGTCGGCGGCGCCGGAGTCGACGGCGGTCTTCAGGACGACGTCGCCCAGGGTGATGAACTTCTCGGCCTTGGCCACGAAGTCGGTCTCGCAGTTCAGCTCGACCATCACGCCGACGCCGTTCTCGACGGTGGCGGCGACGAGGCCCTCGGCCGCGGCGCGGCCCTCGCGCTTGGTGGCGCCCTTGAGACCCTTGACGCGGATGATCTCGATGGCCTTGTCGGTGTCGCCGTTGGCCTCGTCGAGGGCCTTCTTGACGTCCATCATGCCGGCGCCGGTGCGCTCGCGCAGGGCCTTGATGTCGGCAGCGGTGTAGTTCGCCATGCTCGTTCGGTCCTTCCCGTTGGATGGGGTGGTTGCGGGATGCTGATGTCTGGGGTCCACCCCGGCGGGTGCGGCTGGGCGCCCGCCGGGGCGGTCCGGGGTCACTCGCCCTTGGCGGCGTCCTCGGAGGCGGCCGGAGCGGCGGCCTCAGCGGCCTCACCCTCGGTCTGCTCGGCCTCGGCGGCCTTCTCGGCGTTGTGCTGCTCGAGCAGCTCGCGCTCCCACTCGGCCATCGGCTCGGCGGAGGCGTCGCCGCCCTTGCCGGAGCGGGCCCTCAGGCCGTCGGCGACGGCGTCGGCGACCACGCGGGTCAGCAGGGCGACGGAGCGGATCGCGTCGTCGTTGCCCGGGATCGGGTAGGTGACCTCGTCCGGGTCGCAGTTGGTGTCGAGGATGGCGACCACCGGGATGCCCAGCTTCTGGGCCTCGTCCACGGCGAGGTGCTCCTTCTTGGTGTCCACGACCCACACGGCGGAGGGGGTCTTGGACATGTTGCGGATGCCGCCCAGGTTGGCCTCGAGCTTCTGCAGCTCGCGGGAGAGCAGGAGGAGCTCCTTCTTGGTGTGGCCCGAGCCGGCCACGTCCTCGAAGTCGATCTCCTCGAGCTCCTTCATGCGCTGCACGCGCTTGGAGACGGTCTGGAAGTTGGTGAGCATGCCGCCCAGCCAGCGGTGGTTCACGTACGGCATGCCGACGCGGTTGGCCTGCTCGGCGATGGCCTCCTGGGCCTGCTTCTTGGTGCCGACGAACAGGATGGTGCCACCGTGCTTGACGGTCTGCTTGACGAACTCGTAGGCACGGTCGATGTAGGTCAGCGACTGCTGGAGGTCGATGATGTAGATGCCGTTGCGCTCGGTGAAGATGAAGCGCTTCATCTTGGGGTTCCAGCGGCGGGTCTGGTGGCCGAAGTGGACACCGGAGTCGAGGAGCTGGCGCATGGTCACGACGGACGACATGTCGAATCCCTTCTGTGGCGGCCGTAGGACCCCGCGCGTCTGTGCGCAGGCGGCTGCCGATCGTTGTTTCACGGTTCTTCGACCGCCCGGCCGGGCGGTCCCTGACACCACGACGGCGGTGCCGCCGGACCGCCGCCGAAACCCGTCCGTGGGGACGGGACCGTCGGTGGGGTCTGCCGCTGTGGGACCGGGGCCCCGCAGCCGCACCGTGGTGTGCGTAGTCGATGACGTCGCCTCCCGTTTCCGGGCACAGCACACGTCACCGCTGTGACCATCGTACCCCAGCCCGCCCGGCACCTCTTCCGCCCGCTCGTCCCCTCCTGCACAGCGGACCGGTTGCCCGGTTCCCTCCACAGTTCGCTTCTCGACGACGGCACCGGCCTCCGTCTTCTGCGCACCCTGGCCCCATGGGAACGTCACTCACCGCTTCGCCCCGCCCGAGCAGGCGGGCGCCCTTCCGCCGCCCCGGCCTGCGCCGCCCGGCGACGGTGCTGCTGCTGACCGTGCTGCTCGGCGCCGCACCGGCCGGTGCCGGCCCACCGGCGGCGTCGTCCGCTGCAGGCACCGCCGCCTCCGCACCCGACCCCACACCGATCCCGGCGGGGCTGCGCTGGTCCTCCCCCGCGCCCGGCGCGGGTGCCGGAGACCTGCTGCGCGCCTTCGACGCCCCCGAACAGCCCTGGGATCCCGGTCACCGCGGCGTGGACCTGCGGCTGCGCGGGGACGTCGTGCTGGCTCCGGCGGACGGGACGGTCCGGCACGTCGGCATGGTGGCGGGGCGGCCGGTGCTGTCGATCGACCACGGACAGGAGGTGGTGAGCTCGATGGAGCCGGTGGTGGCCGTCGTCGGGAAGGGGGAGACGGTGACGGCGGGACAGCCGGTCGGCCGGCTGGACCCGGCGGCGGAGCACTGCGCCGAGCCGTGCGTGCACCTGGGCGTGCGCGTGCTGGACGGCTGGCTGGTGGGCCGCACGCTGCGGGATCGCTATCTGGACCCGGCGCTGCTGCTGGGGCTGTCCGGCCCCTCGGTGCTGTGGCCGCTCGGCGAGGACGGCGGCGCCGGGAGGGAGGACGATGCCGGTGAGGACGGGGCTCAGCCGCGGCGGGAGCGGGACTGAGCGCGTTCATCGGCGACGGACTCCACTGCCGCGAGCAGCCGCGCCGCCGAGTCCTCCCAGCGGTAGCGGGCGGCACGCCCCACGGCGGCCCGCGAGGCCGCGGCCCAGGCGCCGGGCGCGGTGAGGGTGCGGACCTGCGCGGCGAAGGCGGCGGGACGGTCGCCGTCGAGCGGAACCGGGAGGAAGGCGGGCTCGGCTCCCCCGGCGACTTCGCGGAAGATCGGCATGTCCGAGCCGATCACCGGAGTGCCGTGGGACATCGCCTCGGCCACGGGCAGGCCGTAGCCCTCGGCCCGGGACAGGGTCACCAGCGCCGTGGCCTCGCGGAGCAGGGCGATGTACTCCTCGTCGGTGACGCCGTTGTGGAAGACCACCTCACCGGAGGTTCCGGCCCCCGCGCCGTGCGCTCCGGTCGCTGTCCCGGCCCCCGTCTCGGCGCGCCGCCGCGCCAGCAGCGCCTCCAGCTCCGCCCGGCGTTCGGCCGGCACCGTCGAGAGCAGATGCAGCGTGTACCCCGGCAGCAGCGGCATCGCGGCCACGAGCGAGTCCACGTCCTTGTAGTCCATGAAGGAGCCCATGTAGACGAGCGAGCGGGCCGGCGCCGCGTCCGGGTTCCGGGGCTCGGCCACCGGCTGCGGCGCATTGGGCACCACGTCCACGGGGCGTCGCGTCAGCGCGTGCTCGGCGATCAGCCCGGCCGTGGTCTGAGAGACGGTGGCCACGCGGTCCGCGCGGTTGAGCAGCAGCCGCTGCGGTCCGTAGCCGAGGTGGTAGAGCCGCCACAGCCAGCGCACCGGCTCGGGCAGGTTCCGCGGCGGGGTGCGGTGCTCGTAGTAGATGAGGTCGTGGAGCGTGAGGATCAGCCCGTAGCGGCGGCCGGCGGAGCCCATCGTCTGCATCGGGGAGAACACCACGTCCGGACGCAGCCGGTTCACCTGCACGGGAAGCGTCGGTTCGAGGGGCGAGGTGGGCCCGGTGGCGCGGTGCCACGGGACGCCGGCCGGCAGCAGGCGCAGCTGCGCCTCGTCACTGACCAGCATGTGCATCTGAACACGGCCGGCCCACTCCCCCGCAGTCGTCAGCCGGTGCACGGCCGCGATGAGACTGGCGCCGTAGCGCGAGATGCCGTCATGGAAGTCGGTGCGCGTGTAGCGGGCGTCCATCAGCAGGCGCAGGGGGCGGTCTGTCACGGTGCCCACGCTACCGGCCGGATCGCGCCGGCAGGGCAGCGGCCCGCCCCGCGCGACACGCCAGAGACACCCGTCACAGCAATAGTTGCGTTTAGATAACGAACATGTATATTCGATAACGATGCGGACATCGTCCGGATCCCGGACCTTCCCCGTCCGCTCCCGCGGCTCCCGGCCTCACCACACCGATTCACTCTCGTACCGGCCACCCCTGGGCACCTTCCTGCCGGAAAGCCCTGGCGGCTCCATGCCACCTGCCGGTCCCCGACTGGAAGATTCGCTATGTCTGAGACCCAGAAGCACCCACGCACCGCTCGCCGCGGTCGTCGTCCCCTCGTCGCCTCCCTGGCCCTGTCCCTGGGCGCCGGCACCGTCGTCGGTGCAGGCGCCGTCTCCACCGCCACCGAGGCCGTCGCAGCCCCGGCGACCTACACCGTCAAGGCCGGCGACAGCTGGTGGCGCATCGCCCACAACCACGGCATGGACATGTACGACCTCGCCGCCATGAACGGCAAGACCATCGACGCCACCATCTACGTCGGCGACGTCCTCAAGGTCAGCAACGGCAGCTCGGCCCCTGCCCCGGCTCCGGCCCCTGCCCCTGCCCCGTCCACCGGCACCTACACCGTGAAGGCCGGCGACAGCTGGTGGCGCGTCGCGAACAACCACGGCATGGACATGTATGCCCTGGCCTCGCTGAACGGCAAGACCATCAACAGCCCGATGTACGTGGGCGACGTCCTGAAGGTCTCGGGCTCCTCCTCCGCCCCTGCCCCGGCTCCGGCCCCTGCCCCGGCCCCGGCCCCGTCCTCCAAGACCGCCGCGGTCAAGCACATCGTCTCCAAGGTCAACGACCCGAGCACCTACTACCAGTGGGGCGGCAACGGCCCGTACGGCTACGACTGCTCCGCCCTGGTCCGCGAGGCCATGGCCAAGTCCGGCTTCTCCCTGCCGCGGGTCTCCCACGACCAGTACCGGAACGCCAAGTCCTTCGTGCCGAAGTCCCAAGCCCAGCCCGGCGACCTGTTCTTCTGGCGCAACTCCTCCACCGGCCGCGTCTACCACGTGGCGATGTACATCGGCGACGGCAAGATGGCCCACGCCCTGAATCCGCACCGCGGCCTCATGATCACCTCGGTGGACTACATGCCGACCAACATGCTCTCGGTGGCCGGCCGCTACTGAGCCGCAGACACGCGCCGGCCCCCTCGGGTGACGGCGTCCACGGCCCAGGCCCGACGACGGTCCGGCACCTTCCGCACGGAAGGTGCCGGACCGTCGTCGTCTGCGGTGCCGCGGCCCCCGGTTCGGCGGGCCTGAGAGGTCGGTCATGGCTGCGGCCCCCGTGCCGGCGTGGACCGGACCGAAGGCCACAGAGAGGTAGGGCGTACGGGACTTGAACCCGTGACCAAGGGATTATGAGTCCCCTGCTCTGACCGACTGAGCTAACGCCCCGCGCGCGTGGCACGCGTCGGTCAAGTCTAGCGAGGAGTCGCTCAGAGCCGCGCCCGGACCTCGGCCGGTGTGGCCCCGCGGTAGAGCGCCTCGAAGATGTCCACGGTCTTCTGCGCCGAATGACGCAGGGCCTTGGCGTGGGAGGCCTCGCCCATCCGGACGCGTTCCTCGGGACTCGCGCCGAGAACCCGGGCCAGCTTCTCGGCGAGGTCCTCGTGATCGCCGGGGACGAAGAGGTAGCCGTTCACGCCGTCGTCCGCCAGGTGCGGCAGGGCCAGCGCGTCGGCCAGCACCACTGGCTTGGAGGCGCTCATCGCCTCCAGGGACACCAGCGACTGCAGTTCGGCGGTGCCGGGCTGGCAGAACACGTCTGCCCGCAGGTAGGCGGTGTGCAGCTCCTCCTCGGTGACGTGGCCGCGCATCGCCACACGGTCCTCGATGCCGAGCTCGGCCACGAGCTCGCGGAGGACGTCGCGCTGCTCGCCGTCGCCGACGATCTCTGCGTGCACGTCCAGCTCCGGGCGGGTGTCCTTCAGGTGCGCGACGGCTCGCAGCAGCACGTCGATGTTCTTCTCCACGGCCAGGCGGCCGACGAACAGGACGGTGGGGTGCGCGTGCGGGGTGATGACCTCGCCGGCGGCCTGCTCGTACTTGAAGGCGTCGATGCCGTTGGACACCGGCAGCACGTTCTGCAGCCCGGCCCGCTCGGCCATGGCGCGCGCGGCCAGGGCGGTGGGGGTGGTGACCACGGCGCCCTTGCCCATCAGGCGGCCCATCTGCCACCAGGAGTAGCGGGAGTAGCGGTCCAGGAACCACTGCGGGAACGGCAGGAACGGCTCGAGGTTCTCCGGCATGAAGTGGTTGGTGGAGATCGTGCGGACACGGCGGCGCTCGGCCTCGGTGATCGCGGCGGCGCCGATCATGTAGTGGCAGTGCACATGCACCACGTCCGGCTGTACCTCGGCCATGATGCGGCGCATCGCGCGGCGGGCCAGGGGCGGGAACACCAGCCGGTAGTACTCGTGCGTGGGCGGCCGCCAGGACTTCAGGCGGTGCACGGTGGCCTCGGGGCGGTGCTCCACGAAGTCCGGGCCGTCGTCGTTGCGGGCGGCCACCACGTGCACGTCGTGGCCACGCTCGTGCAGCGCCGTGGCGAGGCGGAAGCAGAAGGTTGCGGCGCCGTTGACGTCCGGCGGATAGGTGTCCGCCGCGATCATCACGGTGAGGGGACGGGCGTCATGCGCCTGCGGGGCGTCGGTCACGAGGACGGTGCTCCTGGGTGGTGGGTGGTCTTGGGGCCTCTCCCCCCGTCGCCGGCGCCCCGTGGACACCGGCCCTCAGGAGGCTCAGACCGGCTCAGCCTAGCAACGCGGACGGCGCCGGAGGCCTCGCGCCGTTCCGCCGACTGCTCGGACCAGGCGGTCCGGTCCCGCGGATCGATCCCGCGGGCCCGTAACTCGGCGGCCTTGGCCCGGAACCGGCGGAGGTAGTCCGCGGCGGCGAGCATGTGGGCGATCGCACCGAGGGAGAGCAGCCACAGGCCGGCACTGCCCCAGGCGGTGTCCGTTAGGCCCGGCACGTTACCCAGCAGAAGCACGGGTGCGGCCACGAGCAGCAGGGCGGTACGGACCTTGCCGAGGACGGAGACGTCCAGCTCGGGGCTGCCGCGGAACAGCGCCAGGGACACCGTGCTCAGCACGAGGTCCGGCACCACGATCGCCCAGACGATCCAGTCCGGGGCCACGCCGGTGAGCACCAGGGTGGCGGCCACGATGATCATGGACAGCCGGTCCGCCAGCGGATCCAGCCACGTGCCGGTGGTGGAGATCATGTCCCACCGGCGGGCCACGAACCCGTCCACCCAGTCCGTGCTGGACAGGGCCGCCAGCACCCAGAACGCGGCCAGGTACTGCTCGGTGGCGGTGAGCCAGACGAACACCGGGATCAGCGCGAACCGGGCCAGGGTGATGACGTTCGGCAGGGTCCAGAAGGTGTCCCGGACGGTGTACTCGTACCCCTCGCGGAGGCCGACATCGATCACGCGCATACGGGGCTCCTTCGGGGCGGCACAGGCGGGGACTGCGGGGGCCGGACCAGTCTACCGGCGTCTGTGGCCTGCACAGGCCTCGGGCGAGGCCACGTGGCCGGACGGTGGCATGTCGCCGTGGGTCGGACGTCCTCACCACCGCTTCCCCCGCCCGCGCACAGCACGGCGCCCCGCCCCTCGGTGAGGGACGGGGCGCCGTGGACGGGCAGTCGGCGTGCGGCCGGATCAGCCCTTGCGCTTCTTGCCGAGCATGGAGCCCAGGACGGCGAAGGCGGTGCCGGAGACACCGAGCAGGGCCAGCGGCTGCCACCGCTCCTTCACGTAGTCCTCGGCCGCACCGGCCTTCTCGCCGGCGCGGGCGGCGCCGGAGTACGGGGCGGTGACGTCGGTGGAGCCGGCGGACTCCGGGGTGGCGCCGCGGCCCTTGCGCTGGGCGGCGAACGCGTTCATCTGGCCCTTGACGGAGGCGCGCTCGCCCAGGCCGGAGCGGATGTCCGCCAGGTGGCGGCGGCGCAGCTCGGCGCGGCGGCGGATCTCGTCCTCGGAGGCGGTCTCCTTCTCCGGGTACGGGGCGGCCTCGCCGTTCTTGACCGCCTTTTTGTTCTCTTCCTTCTCGAGCTTCTTGCGCTCGGCCTCACGCTGCTTCTCGATGCGCTTCTGCTCGGCCCGCTCGGCCTTCACGCGGTCGTACTCGGCCGGGTCGAAGGCGTTGCCCTCCTTGAGGTAGCCGAGGTCGTACTCGATGTTGCGGACGGTCTCGGCCGGGATGAGCGGCATGGCGCCCTTGATCATCAGACCGCCGACGGCGGCGAGGATGATGCCGAGCAGCAGGAACGCGGCGGCCACCATGAGGGCAGGGAACCAGAACGACGGGTTCGCGAAGGCGCCGATCAGGGTGACGATCAGGGACACCAGCATGCAGAACAGCATGAACAGGCCCGCGAGGATCAGACCGGCGGCGACGCCGACTTTCACACCCTTGGACTTGGCCTGGTTCAGGGCGAGGGTGAGCTCGTCCTTGATCTGCAGGGGCAGCAGGCGGATCAGGGCCGCGAGCAGGTCGGACAGCGAGCTCGCGCGGGTCTGCGCAGAGACGGGGATTGCCGTGGGGGCCATCAGTGGGTGCCTTCCTGGGTCGGCGTGGTCGTTTCGGGTTGCGCAGGTGCGTCAGGGCGCGCCACTGCACAGCGATGTCGGCTCCACGCTAGCACTGTGCCTCCACCCAGGGCATGAGCCGAAGATCGGCCATCCACGTGTGTCCTGTCACGACGACTGCCCCTCGCTTTCTCCTCCTCACCCGGCCGAGCGGACGGGTGGGTCAGGGCATGAGGCGGGGGCCGCCGTCGGGACACGGGTGTCCGGGGTGTCAGGACCCGTCGCCGGCGGCCTCGCGCAGGCCGGCCATGGCGTCGCGGTGGCGCAGCACGTGCAGGTCCCAGTCCGCGGAGAGCGCCTCGAACACGCCGATGCCGCGCACCGACGTGCCCTGCTCATCCAGGCGCGGGGACCAGCTGGCGATGCCGAGGGCGCCCGGGACCGCACCGAGCAGCGCACCCGAGACGCCGGACTTGGCCGGGATGCCGACCTCCGCCATCCACTGCCCGGAGGCGTTGTACATCCCGCAGGAGAGCATCACGGACATCACCTGCTGGCAGACCCACTCCGCCAGCACGCGCCGGCCGGTCACCGGGTTCACGCCGCCTGAGGCCAGGGTGGCGCCCATGGTGGCCAGCTGCTCCACGGTGACCTCCACCGAGCACTGGCCGAGGTAGCCGCGGACCACCTCGTGTGCGTCGTCCGGGAGCATCTGCGAAGCAGCGAGCATGTGGGCCAGGCCCAGGTTTTGGTGGGCACGGGCGGTCTCGGCGTCCCAGACGTCCTCGGAGATCGTCAGGTCCGTCCCGGCCAGCTGCGAGTAGCGGTCCAGCAGGAGCTCGAGGCGGGCGTCCTCGTCGTCCCCGGGGATCAGCCCGTGGGTCATGATCGCGCCGACGTTGATCAGCGGGTTGTACGGGCGGCCGTCCGAGTGGAGGGACAGCTCGTTGAACGCCATCCCGGAAGGCTCCACGCCCACACGCTCGAGCACGGCGTCCATGCCGCGCTCCTGCAGGGCCACCGCGTAGGTGAGCGCCTTGGACACGGACTGCAGCGCGAACGCCTGCTGCGTGTCGCCCTCGGAGACGGCCACGCCGTCCGTGGTGCACACGGCCACGGCGAAGCCGTCCACCGGACGGTCCTCCACGTCCTCGAGGTACTCCGACGGGGCCCCGTTGCGATCCTCCTTGACCGTGGAGATCAGGCGGGCCAGCTGCTCGGAGACACGGCTGGGGTTCGTGGTCTTCATGTCAGTCACCCTGCCACAGGGCCCCTGAGAGCGTCGCCCCGAGTCGAGTGGGCAGCTGTTCCACGGAATCGAGCGACATCGTGGAACAGCTGCCCACTCGACCCCTGCCAGAGGACGGGGAGGAACGACGACGGCCGCCCGCCTTCGGTGCGGAAGGCGGGCGGCCGACGTCGGGAAGCAGGTCAGGCGGCCCCGTCAGGAGGCGCCGTCAGTGCCTCACGGGGTGTAGGTGACCGGAGCGTTCGGACCCAGCGGCAGGTCCAGCCAGTACCAGCCCATGGTCATCATGCTCCAGGTGACCAGGAAGGCGATCGAGTACGGGAGCATCGTGGCGATCAGGGAGCCGATGCCCATCTTCTTGTCGTACTTCTGGGCCACGGCGATGATCAGCGCGAAGTAGGTCATCAGCGGAGACAGGATGTTCGTGGACGAGTCGGCCACGCGGTAGGCCGCCTGGGTGAACTCGGGCGAGATGCCCAGCTGCATCATGATCGGCACCATGATCGGCGCGAGCATGGCCCACTTCGCCGAGGCGGAGCCCACGAAGAGGTTCACGACCGAGACGAACGCGATGAACGCGACCACCAGCGGGATACCGGTCAGGTTGATCGACTCCAGGAACTGCGAGCCCAGCACGGACAGCAGCAGGCCCAGCTTCGACTCGTTGAAGTAGGCGATGAACTGGCCGGCGGTGAACGCCAGCACCAGGAACACGGCCATGCCGGCGAGGGTCTGGGAGAGCTGGTCCACCACGTCGGTGTCGTTGCGGATGACCTTGGTGACGATGCCGTACACCAGGCCCGGGACGAAGAACGCGATGATGATGACCACCACGAGCGAGTCCATGAACGGGGACTGGACCACGCCGCCGTCCTCGCCGCGCAGCAGGCCCCACTCCGGGACGATCAGCAGGGCCAGCAGCGCCACGGTGACCACGCCGGAGACGGTGGCCCAGACGAGGCCCTTCTTCTCCACGGCGGAGAGCTGGACGTCCTCGTCCTCGATGCGACCCTCGCCCTTCCACGGGCCCAGGCGCGGCTCCACGATGAACTGGGAGACCAGGGTGCCGACGATGGTCAGCAGGAAGGTGGAGGCGATGATGAACCAGTAGTTCATGGCCAGGTTCATGCCGTCCGCGTAGGCGCCGTCCACGGTGGCGGCGGCCTCGATGGTCAGCTCACCGAGCATCACGTCCGTGCCGGAGAGCAGCAGGTTCGCCGAGAAGCCTGCGGAGACGCCGGCGAAGGCGGCGGCCAGGCCGGCCAGCGGGTGACGTCCGACGGCCATGAACAGGATCGCGGCCAGCGGCGGGAGCACCACGTAGCCGGCGTCCGAGGCCACGGAGGACATCACACCGGCGAACACGATGCCCGCGGTGATGAGGAACTTCGGCACGGACAGGATGAACTGGCGCAGCACCGTGCCGATCAGGCCGGACTGCTCAGCCATGCCGATGCCCAGCATGGTGGCGAGCACGACGCCCAGCGGGGCGAAGCCCACGAAGTTGTCCACGGCGGAGGAGAACATCCACTGGACGCCCTCCGGGGACAGCAGGTTGAAGACCTCGATCTGGCCACCCTCCACCGGATCCTCGGCCGTGACGCCGAGCGTGGAGAACAGCCAGGACAGCAGGACCACCAGCACCGCGAGCGCGGCGAACAGGGTGGCCGGGTGGGGCAGGGCGTTGCCGGCCTTCTCGACGAAGTCGAGCGCCCGGTTGCCGATGCCGCCCCGACGCGGACGGTCGGGGGCGTTCTGGTCGGAAGCGTGGGTGGCGGAGCCGTCCTGGGTGGTGACGGTCTCCGCGGCGTCGGCGGCGGTGGTGCCGCGCGAGCCAGCCGAGTCAGCGGCCATGTGCAGAGTCCCTTCGGGAGTGCGGTCGGATGACAGGGCACCGCCCGGCCCCTCTCCCCCGCGCTGGTGGGCGGGTGGGAAGGGCCGGGCGGAGCGCAAACTCGTCCACCGTAGCGGCCGGTGTGAAGGATGTCATCTCACGGTGAGGGATCCGTCACAGGCTGCGGTGGGGACTGCTGCGGGGCGGGCCGGGTGAGGCGGCCTGGCGATGCGACCGGTCACGGGGTGGGGGTGCCGCCGTTCGCGTTGAGGGTGTCCCCGTTGACATAGCTGGACTCGCCGCTGGCGAGGAACACGTAGGCCGGCGCCATCTCGATGGGCTGGCCGGCACGGCCCAGCGGGGAATCGTGGCCGAACTCGGGCAGGCGCTCCTTGGGCTGGCCGTCGCAGACCTGCAGGACGGTCCACACCGGGCCGGGGGCGACGGCGTTGACGCGGATGCCGCGCGGGCCGACGGCCTGGGCCAGGCCCTTCGTGTAGTTGTTGATGGCGGCCTTGGTGGCGGCGTAGTCCAGGATCAGCGGGTTCGGGTTGTATGCCTGCACCGAGGTGGTGTTGATGATCGCCGAGCCGGGGCCCATGTGCTTCAGGGCAGCACGGGAGAGCGTGAACATGGCGAGCACGTTGATCTGGAAGGTGGTGGCGACCTGCTCGTCGGTGAGCTCCTCCGGGGTGTCGGCCACGAGCTGCTTGCCGGCATTGTTCACGAGGATGTCCAGCCCGCCGAGCTGTTCGGCGGCGGCGTCCACGAGGCCGGCGGTGTAGTCGGTGTCCGTGAGGTCGCCGGGCAGGGCGACGGCCCTCCGGCCAGCCTCCTCGATCGCGGCGATCACCCGGTCAGCGTCCGGCTGCTCGTCCGGCAGGTAGGCGATGGCCACGTCCGCGCCCTCGCGGGCGTAGGCGATGGCCACGGCGGCGCCGATGCCGGAGTCGCCGCCGGTGATCAGCGCCTTGCGGCCCTCGAGCCGGCCCAGGCCGGTATAGGAGTCCAGGCCGATGTCCGGGACCGGATCGGTCTTCACGTCCAGGCCCGGCTCGGGCTGGTGCTGCTCCGGGGCGTGATGCCGCGGGTGGCGGGCGCGCGGGTCGTCGCCCTCCCACTGGCGGGCGGTGGAGGCGGTCGCGGGCGTGCCTGCAGGCTTCGGATTCGTCATGAGTGCGACGCTACGGGACGGTGACGGGGGTCTGACAAGGGCGGATGGCCTGTGGAATCACGACGACGCCCCTCGCCTGCCAGCCCTCGTCACCGTGGAGTGGGGTGTCGATCCGGGGACGGTGGGGTGTTGGCCCGGGACGATGGGCCGTGGGTCCGGGACGATGGGCCGTGGGTCCGGGACGATGGGCCGTGGGTAGGGGACGATGGGCCGTGGGTCCAGCCCCGGGCCATCAATAGGGTTCTGCACAGGAGGCTTCCCGGCGGCGTTGGAGGTGAAGCAGAGGACGAGGCCCCCTGCCGGGACACAGACGATGCAGGCGCCGAGGACCAACGGAGGAACTGCTGTGTGCAGCCGCGGGACGGGAACCGCAGTCAAGATCGGCGCCGCCGGGGCGGGCCCGCACGGTGGGAGTCGTCCTGTGGGTGCTGGTCGGGCTGGCCTGCATGGGCTCGGCGGTCCCGTTGGATGTGGACCTTTCCCTGCACACCCTGCTGTCCCTGCCGATGGTCCTGCAGGGGCCAGCGGTGTGGTTCACGGCCGCCGGACTGCGAGAGCGGATGCCTCGGCTCGCCGCCGTCGGGCGCGTGATCGCCGTGGTGGCGGTCGTCGCTTCACTCACGATGCTGGCCGTCAGCGTGTCCGGCTGGTTCATCGGGCTCTGGCAGCGGCTGTCCGTGTGGCCGGGCTACCTGTGGCTCGGCGCCGCGGGCTGGGCACTGTTCACCGTTGGGTCCTCGACGTGACGCAGGTAGGCGTTCACAGCCGCCCAGAGAAGCATCGTAGAAGCAGCCATGGAGAAAGCGACAGCCTTCTGATCGAAAAGCAGTTCACAATCCACCCAGAACATCCCAAACTCAACGACATGCCCTCTTATGGGACCCTTCCGCGATCAACAAGTATCCGAAAGTGCCGACTCTGGGCGGTTTCGGCGCTTGAAAATTTCAGCCTTCTTCCACCACGGGGCCAGGTTCCGTCGGCCGATCAGGTGGGGCGGAAGCATGCGCAATCGGCCGTTGGGGGCGGTAGTGAGGCGAGAGACATGAGCGGGCTTTCCTTTCGGATGTGTTGTGTTGAGGAATTCTCATCCTGTGACAGGGACCGGCTCGTCTCACTTCAGCCCGTACCTCGTGGCAAGAACCGCATGACCCACAACAGCTAGGCTGATCGGGCCCCCACCCCGACGAGAGGAAGCACACCTGTGTCCGCCGAACAGAGGACGACAGCCGAGAGCGCAGGGCCACCGGGTCCCCCCGACACCGCAGGAGCCTCCCACTCCCCCGTGAACTGGCCGGTGTTCGTCGGCACGGCGGGCATCGTGGTCGGCTTCGCCCTCTGGGCCATGTTCCTGCCCGCCCAGGCAGACTCCGTGATCTCAGCCACGGTGAGCTGGATCGCCGAGAGCTTCGGCTGGTACTACGTGCTCACGGCGGGCCTCGTCGTCGTCTTCGTGATCGTCGTGGCGCTCAGCCGTCTGGGACGGGTGCGGCTCGGACCGGACCACGCCGTCCCGCAGTTCAACCTGTTCTCCTGGTCGGCCATGCTCTTCGCTGCGGGCATCGGTGTGGACCTGATGTTCTTCGCCACCTCCGGCCCGGCCACCAACCTGCTCACCCCACCGGACCTGCCGCCCATGTCCGACGAGGCCGCCCGCATGGCCCCGCTGTGGACGATCTTCCACTACGGCATCCCCGGGTGGGCCATGTACGCCCTGATGGGCATGGCCTTCGGGCTGTTCGCCTACCGCTACCACCTGCCCCTGAGCATCCGGTCGGCCATCGCACCCATCTTCGGCCGCCGCGTGCACGGCCCGGTCGGCCACGCCGCGGAGATCGGCGCCACCGTCGGCACGATCTTCGGCATCGCCGTCTCCCTCGGCATCGGCGTCGTCTTCCTGAACGCCGGCCTCGCCCTGATCCTGGATGTGCCGGTGAGCACCGGCGTGCAGGTCGCCCTCATGGCCCTGGCGGTGGGCATCACCATCGTCTCCACCGTCTCCGGAGTGGACAAGGGCATCCGCCGTCTCTCCGAGCTGAACGTCTTCCTCGCCGTCGTCATCCTGGCCTGGGTGCTGTTCACCGGCCGCACCACGGACCTGCTCAACGCTCTGGTGCAGAACATCGGTGACTTCTTCGCCGGGTTCCCCGCGATGCTCATGCGCACCTTCGCCTACACCGACGGCCCGGCGGCCTACCCGGCGGAGCAGTGGATGTCCGACTGGACTCTGTTCTTCTGGGCCTGGTGGATCGCCTGGGCACCGTTCGTGTCCCTGTTCCTGGCCCGCATCTCCCGCGGCCGCACCCTGCGCGAATTCGTCACGGGCGTGCTTCTGATCCCCTTCGCGTTCATCCTGCTGTGGGTGTCCATCATGGGCAACGCCGCCATCGGCTTCTTCCGCAGCGGGGACCAGGCCCTGTTGGAGGAGGCCGTGAGCTCCCCTGAGGCAGGCTTCTTCAGCCTCCTGGAGAAGTACCCCGGCTCCATGTTCCTGATCGGCCTGGCCGTGCTCACCGGCCTGTTCTTCTACGTGACCAGTGCCGACTCCGGCTCGCTCATCATGGCGAACATGACCTCCAAGGGCTCGGTCGAGGACTCCGACGGCGCCCCCTGGCTGCGCATCACGTGGGCGGTGATCACCGGCCTGCTGACGCTGTCCATGCTGTTCATCGACGGGGTCTACACCCTGCAGAAGGCCACCGTGATCGTGGGCCTGCCGCTCTCGGTGCTGCTGTATCTGGTGATGATCAGCCTGTGGCGGGTGCTGCACTCCGAGTCCCTGGCCATGGACTCGCGCACCGCGGCCCTGCCCTCCGTCCTCGCCGGCCAGGCCCGCGGCTCCGGCAGCCGCGCCACCTGGCGCCAACGCCTGGCCCGGCGGATGAACTTCGCCACGGCCCGCCAGGCCGCCGCCTACATCGAGCGCGAGGTCGGCCCCGCCCTGGAGGAGGTGGCCGCCGAGCTGCGCGGCCACGACGCCGACGCCGCCGTCACCCACGGCGTCCACCCCGAGTCCGGGGTGCCCTGGGTGGACCTCACCGTCACCTTCGAGGGCCAGGAGGACTTCAAGTACCAGGTCTACCCCGTGGCCTACCCGGTGCCGAGCTTTGCCGGCAGCCTCAGCGTCGCCCAGGACACTTACTTCCAGCTCGAGGTGTTCTCCGCGAAGGGCTCGCGCGGCAGGGACGTACTCGGCTACAGCCGCGAGCAGCTGTGCGCCAACGTCCTGGACGACTACGAGGCCCACCTGACCTTCCTCGCCATGACGGGCGAGGACTCCCACCTCGCCGAACGCCTCGAGTCCGAGGTGCCGGATGAGTGGGGTGACGCCGACCGCTCGACCGCCACGGACGCCATGCCGGCCGTGGACACCGCCCCCGCCTCCCCGACCGATCCCACCCGCCCGTGAGGAGCACCATCCCCATGACCACCGATCCCACCGCCACCCAGTTCATCGACGGCGCCTGGGTGTCGTCCTCGGACGGCGGCACCCGCACCATCCACTGCCCCGCCGACGGCTCCGAGGTCGGCGTCGTCGCCGAGGGCACCCGCGAGGACGCCCTCGCCGCGATCGCCGCCGCCCGCCGCGCGTTCGACAGCGGCGTCTGGTCCTCCACCCCCGCCGCCGAGCGCGGCGACCTGCTCCTCCGCCTGGCCGACCACATCCTGGAGCACCGGGACGAGTTCGCCCGCGCCGAGGCCCTGGACACCGGCAAGCGCCTCGTGGAGGCCGAGGGCGACATGGCGGACATCGCCGCCTGCTTCCGCTACTTCGGCAAGATCGCGGACCAGAACCCCGGCCGCCTCGTGGACGCCGGCGACCCGACCGTCCTGTCCCGCGTGGTCACCGAGCCGGTGGGCGTGTGCGGCATGATCACCCCCTGGAACTTCCCGCTGCTGCAGGCCGCCTGGAAGATCGCCCCGGCCCTGGCCGCCGGCTGCACCTTCGTGCTCAAGCCCGCCGAGCAGACCCCCCACACCGCCATCCTCACGATGCGCGCACTGGAGTCGCTGGGCCTGCCGGCCGGCGTCGCGAACCTGGTGCTGGGCCCCGGCGCCACCGTGGGCGAGCCGCTCTCCTCCCACCCGGACGTGGACCTGGTCTCCTTCACGGGCGGGCTGGCCACGGGCAAGACCATCGCCCAGGCCGCCGCCGGCACCGTGAAGAAGGTCGCCCTCGAGCTGGGCGGGAAGAACCCCAACGTGATCTTCCCCGACGCCCACTACGAGGCGGCCCTGGACAACGCCCTCAACGCCGCGTTCACCGACTCGGGCCTGGTGTGCTCGGCCGGCACGCGCCTGATCGTCCACGAGTCGATCGCCGAGCGCTTCGTGGACGACCTCGTCGAGCGCGCCGGGCACATCGTGATGGGCGGCCCCTTCGACGAGCGCGCCGAGACCGGCCCGCTGATCTCCGCGGCCCACCGGGACAAGGTGACGGACTACGTCCGCCGCGGCGTCGAGGCCGGCGCACGCCTGCGCGTGGGCGGGCACTGGGGCGGCGAAGAGCACAAGGACGGCTTCTTCTACGCCCCCACCGTGTTGGACCGCTGCGACCGGGACAACCCCGCCGTCATCGAGGAGGGTTTCGGCCCGGTGATCACCGTAGAGACGTTCTCCACCGAGGCCGAGGCCATCGAGATCGCCAACCACACCGAGTACGGCCTCGCCGGGGCCGTGTGGAGCTCCGACGCCGGCACCTGCCAGCGCGTCTCCCGCGCCCTGCGCCACGGCACCGTGTGGATCAACGACTACCACCCCTACCTCCCCCAGGCCGAGTGGGGCGGCTTCAAGGCCTCCGGCATCGGCCGCGAGCTCGGCCCCACCGGGCTGGGCGAGTACGTGGAGCACAAGCACATCTACCAGAACACCGAGCCCGCGGTGACCGGCTGGTTCGCCGACCGCCGCTGAGCCCCCTCCCCGTGGGCGCGGGGCCAGACCCCGCGCCCACCCGTGACCACCGAAAGGACCCCCGGATCGTGACCACCACCGTCCCCGACGCCTCGACCCCGCGGCCCGACACGCCCGTCTACGACTACATCGTGGTCGGCGGCGGCTCCTCCGGCGCCGCCCTCGCGGCCCGCCTGTCCGAGGACCCCCAGATCAGCGTCGCCCTGCTGGAGGCCGGCCCCACCGACGTGGACCTGGACGAGGTCCTCGAGCTGCGACGCTGGCCCGAGCTGCTCGAGTCCGGCCTGGACTGGGACTACCCCATCGAGCCGCAGGAGAACGGAAACTCCTTCATGCGCCACTCCCGGGCCAAGGTGCTCGGCGGCTGCTCCTCCCACAACTCCTGCATCGCGTTCTGGCCTCCCCGCGAGGACCTGGACCAGTGGGAGGCGATGGGCGCCACCGGCTGGGGCGCCGAGCACACCCTGCCGCTGGTGAAGAAGCTCGAGAACAACCGGGCCGAGGGCGATCACCACGGCCATGACGGCCCCGTCGAGCTGATGGACGTGCCCGCCGAGGACCCGGCCGGCGTCGCCCTGCTCGAGGCCGCCGCCGAGGCCGGCATCCCGACGACGACGTTCAACACCGGCGAGACCGTCGTGAAGGGAGCCAACTGGTTCCAGATCAACCGCAAGCAGGACGGCACCCGCGCGTCGTCGTCGGTGTCCTACCTCCACCCGATCCTGGACCGCGAGAACCTGGACATCCTCACAGACCACTGGGTGAGCGAGGTGCTCTTCGACGACGACCGCCGCGCCTACGGTGTCCGTCACGTCGCGGACCGGCACGGACGGCAGGCCGAGATCCACGCCCGCGCCGAGGTCATCCTCTCCGCCGGGGCGATCGACACGCCCAAGCTGCTGATGCTCTCCGGGATCGGCCCGGCCGAGCACCTGGCCGAGCACCGCCTCGATGTGCGCGTGGACGCCCCCGGCGTCGGCTCCAACCTGCAGGACCACCCCGAGGCGGTCATCTCCTGGGAGTCCAAGCAGCCGATGTACCGCGACGCCATGCAGTACTGGGAGATCGGGATCTTCTCCCCGACCAAGGAGGGGCTGGACCGCCCCGACCTGATGATGCACTACGGCTCCGTGCCGTTCGATATGCACACCTACCGTCAGGGGTACCCGACGGCGGACGAGACGTTCTGCCTCACCCCCAATGTCACCCACGCCAAGTCCCGCGGCACCGTGCGCCTGCGCTCCAACGACTACCGGGACAAGCCGGCCGTGGACCCGCGCTACTTCACCGACCCGGAGGGCCATGACATGGCCGTCGCGGTGGCCGGCATCCGGCTGGCCCGGGAGATCGTCTCCCAGCCGGCCATGTCAGCGTGGGCGGGGCGTGAGCTGGCCCCGGGCGTGGACGTGCAGACCGATGAGGAGATCGCCGACTACGTGCGCCGCACCCACAACACCGTGTACCACCCGGTGGGCTCGGTGCGCATGGGTGCCGACGACGACGCCATGAGCCCCCTTGACGCCCGCCTGCGTGTCAAGGGCGTGACGGGTCTGCGCGTGGCCGACGCCTCCGTGATGCCCGAGCACGTGACCGTGAACCCCAACATCACGTGCTTCATGATCGGTGAGAAGGCGGCGCAGCTGATTCTGGCCGATCGCGCCTGACCACCACACGGATGCGGCGGGCCCCCAGTGGGGCCCGCCGCATCCGTGTCCGGGGGCCGGGTCCTGCTTGCGCTCGGCACCGACGGCGAGCGTGCGCTCCCCGCACCACGTCGATGGGGGCCGGGTCGACGCCGGGCAGGCGGATCCTGTGACGCGGTCCACCCCGGCAGGTCACCTCTGTGGTGAAGTCTGCGGCCCGGTCGTTGCCCCGGTCGTCCGTGTTCACCGCCTTCTCGTCCCCAACGCCTCGGTGGACGCCAGACGGGTGAGCAAGACGATGGCCGAGTGCAGAAACGTGCGCCCCCACCGGTGTCCCGTCCCTCGCAGTGCCCCTACGGCGACTGTGACAGGGACACGCTCGTCTCACTTCCGCCTGGCCTCGTGGCAACAACCTCATGACCCACAACAGCTAACAGCAGCGCTCGACGACTCACACCGGCTTCGCCCGCAGCTGGCTGATGTTGGGAGCGGGCCCCATTGCGGAGATCTTCGACATCACCATCACGGAACTCCTTTGCCCCAGCATCCTCCAGGCACGACGAAGCCCCCACACCGAGCTCGTCGGTGCAGGGGCTTCGGAAGCTTCTGCTCTGCTCCCCCGACTGGATTCGAACCAGTAACCCTTCGATTAACAGTCGAATGCTCTGCCGTTGAGCTACGGGGGAATGTCTCCCAGGCGACCGCCAGGTCATCTGGGCAACGAAGACTACCCTACAAGCCCTCCCGTACACATGCCAAATCGGCGTGATCGCGGGCTTCGGGTTCCCCAGCGCAACGTGCTCACACTGTTCTCATGATCGTCCCGTTTCATGAAACACAAGATCGACGGACGATCTGCCCCGGATTGGAAAGCGAGTCACACCATGGAGAAGACCCTCACCCAGAAGCTCACCCTCACCGGCACCGGCATCCTGGCCGTGCTCGCCCTCTCTGCCTGCGGCGCTTCCGGCGACTCCGAGGCCGGCGACTCGATCGAGCTGCAGGACAACCAGTCCTCCGCGGCTCCTGCCCAGGCCGACTCCTCGGGCGACGCCGATGACGACGCCTCAGACAACGCCGATGACAAGGACGACTCCTCCTCGGCCGCCTCGGCCGCCTCGAGTTCCTCCGCCGGTTCCTCCGTCGCCGGCACCGATCCGGCCTTCGACGCGATCGACGCTGTGAAGGGCACGGCCGCCGACGCGATCGTGATCTCCCTGGACCGCGATGACGACGACACCATGTGGGACGTCGAGGCCGTGGAGGGCGAGGAGACCGTGGAGTACGACGTCACCCAGGACGGCGAGGTCACCGAGACCGAGCGTGAGACGGACAAGGACGACGCGGACAAGGCCAACCGCGCCGAGGTCTCCATCGGCGACGCCATCACCACCGCCCTCGAGGGCCGCGACGGCCAGACCGTGGACGATGTGGAACTGGACGAGGAGGACGGCACCCTTGTGTGGGAAATCGACTTCGACGACGCCGACGGCAACGATGCCGACGAAGTCTACGTGGACGCCGTCACCGGCGACATCGTGAACGGCTGATCCTCCTCAGGACGCCTTTCGCCTGTGCGCGGTCCGGTGCCTTCCGGCAGGAAGGTGCCGGACCGTCGTCGTTCTGGGTGACTGGGTGACGTCAGCGGCGCGAACCCGACGCTCGCCCGAACGAAAGCGTCGCGGGACTCGACCGCTTCCCGAACGAAAGGCCCGCCGAACCCAACCGTTTCCCGAACGAAAACGCCGGCCGGGGGTCAGTCGTCGCTGCGGAGAGCGCGGCGGCGCGCCTCGAGCTCCATGAGCTCCGTGTTGAGGCGGGAGAACTCGGCGGGGTCTCCGCCGGCGCCGAGGCGCTGCAGCTGGCCGAGCAGCTCGGCCTTGCGGTGCTGGATCTGCAGGCCGAACAGGCGGTTCATGATGTCTCGGCAGTAGCGGACCACGTCGGCCTCCGTGCGGGCGGGGATGTCCCGCACGGCGAGCGCGGAGACCACGCCGCGGACCTCGGGCGGGACGTGGTCGCTGATGGACTCGACCCACACCTGCGGAGTCGCTCCCCCGGTGGCGGCGGTCATGATGCCGCGGTGCACGGCGGCGTACTGGGGCACGGTGAAGCGGGCCTCGTAGAACGCCTGCCACTGTTCGGCCGAGAGCAGGGTGGGGTGCTGCAGGACCACCTCGAGGGACTCGCGTTCGCGCCGGGCGACCGGGTCGCGCGGGTCCACGCGGACGATCTGCACCTGAGGCCGTGGTGCAGCGTTTCCCGACGCCGGCCCCTCGCCTCCTCCTGCCGGCTCGCCTCGGCCTGGGGCGTTCTCCTGGCGCGGGGCGGGCCCGGGCGCCTGCCGCCGGGAGGCCTGGGCGACGGCCCGGTGGACGGCGTTGGGGTCCAGGCCGAGCCAGCCGGCGAGCTCGCGCTCGTAGCCGGGGCGGAGGACGGAGTCCTTGATGCCGGCCACGATCGGCGCGGCGTGACGCAGCGCGCCGGCACGGCCCTCGACCGTGTCCAGGTCATAGTCCTTGAGGCCGGAGCGGATGGCGAACTCGAACAGGGGCCGCCGGGAGCTGATCAGAGCGCGGACGGCCTCGTCGCCCTTGTGCCGGCGCAGGTCGCAGGGGTCCATGCCGGAGGGCTCGACGGCCACGTAGGTCTTGGCGAGGAAGCGGTGGTCCTCCTCGAACGCCTTGAGGGCGGCCTTCTGCCCGGCCTCGTCGCCGTCGAAGGTGAAGATGACCTCGCCGCCGGTGCCGTCGTCCGAGATCAGGCGGCGGACGATCTTGATGTGCTCGGTGCCGAAGGCGGTGCCACAGGTGGCCACGGCGGTGCCGATGCCGGCCAGGTGCGCGGCCATCACGTCCGTGTACCCCTCCACCACCACGAGCTGGCGCTGCTTGGCGATGGTCCGCTTGGCGAAGTCGATGCCGTAGAGCACCTGGGACTTCTTGTAGAGCGCGGTCTCGGGGGTGTTGAGGTACTTGGGCCCGGGGTCGTCCTCGTAGAGCTTGCGGGCGCCGAAGCCGATGGTGTTGCCGGTCATGTCCCGGATGGGCCAGACGAGGCGGCCGCGGAAGCGGTCGTACAGGCCGCGCTGACCTTCGGAGAACAGGCCGGTGGCACGCAGCTCCTCGTCCCGGAAGCCGCGCTTGCGCAGGGCGTCGAGGAGGTGGGACCAGCCCTGCGGGGCGTAGCCGAGGCCGAACTGCTGGGCGTGCTCGGCGGTGAAGCCGCGCTCGGTGAGGAAGTCGCGGGCGGACTGGGCCTCCGCGGAGCCGAGGGCCTTCACGAACAGCTCGTCGGCGATCTTGTTGGCCTCGATCAGCCGGCGCCGGCGGCCCACCTCGGCCTTGTCCGGGCCGGTGCCGCCGTCCTCGTAGTGCAGTTCCACGCCCACGCGGGCGGCCAGGCGCTCCACGGTCTCGGTGAAGGTGGTGTGCTCCAGCTCCATGAGGAAGCTGATGACGTCCCCGTGCTCGCCGCAGCCGAAGCAGTGGTAGGTGCCGACGGCGGGGCGGATGTGGAAGGAGGGCGTCCGCTCGTCGTGGAACGGGCAGAGGCCCTTGAACGAGCCGACGCCGGCCGAGCGCAGCGTCACGTACTCCTCCACGATGGCCTTCAGGTCGGCGCGCTCACGGACGAGGTCGATGTCCTTCCGCACGATCAGCCCAGCCATGCCCACCATCCTAGGTGTACTCGGCCATGACGTTGGTGACAGATAGACGTTGACGATGAAAAGAACCTCC